>DASTLM010000448.1:0-4139 GCA_035714945.1 Dehalococcoidia bacterium
CGGGAGACGAATACCGAGGGAGTCCGTCTCCGGGTCGAAGCGATGCTGGATGAGCTTGCCGAGAGCGTTGCCGGGGATCCCAAGAAGCGGCGGCCCTTTGCCGAAGCTCGCAAAGTTGTGGGCGAATACCTCAGGAACATCGGGACCGGAGGCGCCGGCCTGGCGATTATAAGCTCCGCTGAGGCTGAAAGGTGGGAGGCCCTCTGGCTACCCGACCCGGTGGAGGAGCATTCCCGGTTTGGGACCGGCGCCTACGTCTTGCCGCTGATCGACCTGCTTGACGAGTGGGAGCCGGTGGTGCTGGCGGTGGTATCCAGGGACAAAGCCCGGCTGATGGCATTTGTGGGTGGTCAAGCGGAAGAAGTCAAGGCGCTGGAAGGGGATGCGCCCGGGCATCACCGGGCCGGCGGCGGGAGCGCTACTCGCTATCCCTCGGCCTTCCCGGCCTACGCTTCGCAGCACCAGGCTGGAGGAGGGGCTTCTAGCCGCTTCCAGCGTCATATCCTGGTCCACGCGGATCGCCTCTTTAACGAGGTAATTCAGGAATTGGAGGACTTGCATCGTGAAATGGGCTTTCGACGCTGGTTCATCGCCGGCCCACCTCAGCCGGTAGCCCAGTTCAAGACTCACCTGCCCAACTCGTTGCAACAACTGTTGCATGGAGACCTGGCAATCGACGCCCACGCTGGTGACCAGGAGATTGCCGCCAGAGTGCTCCAGGTCGCACAGGAGGCGGAGCGCCAGGAAGAGGTAGAATTGGTACAGCAGATCATCACCAGTTCGGAGAAGGACCAGGGCGCGGTAGTGGGGGCTGCGGCTACTTTGTGGGCCATTAACCGGCATCAACTGCACTTGCTAGTGTTGGCCGGGGCATCAAGTGGGCCGGGCGGTTACTGCGCCAATTGCGAGATTCTATTGCCGCCGGAGGACGTCCGCTGCCCCCAGTGCGAACAGAAGCCCCAGCAGGTGAACCTGTGGGAAGAGCTTCCCGGCTTTGCCATGCGCCGGGACATTCGACTGGAAATAGTCCATGGTGAGGCCGCTTCATCGCTCTGGCATTACCAGAGCATGGGAGGTCTGCTGAAGCCGGTCCGCCACTGATTGTGGTGATCAGAACAGAAGGGGACTCTATGATTATCGGGATACCCAGAGAGATCAAGGACCACGAATACCGGGTAGCGCTGACCCCGGCGGGTACGGCCCTGCTGACCGCCGAGGGGCACCGGGTGGTGGTACAGGGGCAGGCCGGGACCGGCAGCGGCTACCCGGATGAAGAGTACCGCAAAAGTGGCGCCTCGGTGGTAGATAACCCGGAGGAAATATTTGCCGGTGCCGACCTGATCGTCAAGGTCAAGGAACCCCTGGAATCCGAATACTCCATGCTCCGGCCCGGCCTGGTCCTGTTTACTTACCTGCACCTGGCAGGCATCCCTGGCCTGACTGAAGCACTTTTGGAAAGGCAGGTCACCGGTATCGCCTACGAAACGGTACAGTTGCCTGATGGCACCTTGCCCCTGCTGACGCCCATGAGCGAGGTGGCCGGACGGCTGGCGGTGCAGGTTGGCGCTCACTATCTCGAAAAGGCCCAGGGAGGCAGAGGCATACTATTGGCAGGAGTGCCGGGCGTACCGCCCGGGAAGGTCGCAATCCTTGGCGCCGGTGTGGTGGGAACTAATGCGGCAATGGTTGCCCTGGGCCTGGGCGCCCAGGTAACCCTGATGAACCAGGACGCCAGACGGCTCCGTCTGCTGAGTCCGGTGTTGCACGGTAACCTGCAAACTGTGGTATCGACTCCAGAATCTGTAGCAGAGGTAGTGCGTGACTCTGACCTGGTTATTGGGGCGGTGCTGGTGCCCGGAGGGAAGGCCCCCAGGATAGTCACCCGGAAAATGGTCAATAGCATGCGGCCCGGCTCGGTGGTGGTTGACGTCTCCGTTGACCAGGGTGGCTGTTTCGAGACCACCCGACCGACCAGTCACAGTGCCCCAGTCTACGTAGAAGAGGGAGTGATTCACTACTGTGTGACCAATATGCCCGGGGCCGTGCCCCGCACTTCCACCCAGGCCCTGTGCAATGCCACGTTCCCCTACATCGTGAAGCTGGCGGGAGCGGGAGCGTTAAATGCGATGAAGCAAGACCCGTCCCTGGCCAGTGGCCTGAACACCCATGAAGGGCGTATCACCCACCCGGCGGTGGAACAAGCCTTGCGGGCATCAGCCCCGGCAGGGCGTCAAAATCCGCAGCGTTAGCCTTGGCGATGACCACCTTGAACCCCCGAGCTTCACCCTGGCATCAGCACTATTATGGGTGTTATGTCTACTCCGTCCAGACCGCAGGGCAATCGCATCTTCTTGAAGGCAGACAATTCGCCAGCAAGTGCTGTAAGGTCTGAGCCTTATCGTAATTCCGGCGGAAGCCGGAATCCAGGGAATGTAACTGGACACCGGCCGCCGCCGGTGTGACGGGTGACCCGCTACTAAACTGATACCAGAGTGGGATCTACATAAATTCCTGCTGTAACAATGTGGATTTCACCCTGGCTTGAGTGTAGGATAGCGGTCGGAGTTGAGCCTGGAGCAAAGATCGTGGACATCGGTTGGTACAGCCTTTTCACCCCAGCAGTCTCCAAATGGTTTGTGTTGGGAGTTGTGGTCTCGGTATTCGGCCTGGTCCTCTACCGCAAAGTAAATATCACCTACGTGGCCCTGATTGGGGCGGGCTTGCTGGTATTCGCAGGCGTCACCCGGCCCCAGGAAGCCCTGTTCGATTACATCAACTGGGATGTCCTCGCCATCTATTGGGGCTACGGAATGCTGGCCCACACCATTATGGAAAGCCGTCTGGCCTCCTGGGTCGCCCTCCAGGCCCTGGGCCATTTCAAGAAAGAGAAGTATGCCCTCCTCTTCTTGTGTGTTTTTGCCGCCCTGCTATCCTCGGTGATGGCCAACCCCGTGGTGGTGTTGATCCTGGCGCCGGTGGCCCTGGAAATTGCGGACCGCTTGAAGACCTCCCCGTTTCTGTATGTAATCGCGCTGGCCATCTCTTCCAACGTCGTTACCACCGTCACCATGGTGGCAGACCCACCCGCGTTGATCCTCGCCCTGGAGACCGGGATGCGCTTCCTGGACTTCTACTGGTTTCACTCACGGCCCGGCCTCGGCACGATAACCCTCCTGGGCGTCGCCACCGCCATGCTGTTCCTGCTGTGGCAGTTCCGCAGGTTGGACAACACCGTGGCTGTGGAGGAAGAACCGGTCAGGGTGACCACTCTGTGGCCACTGTGGATATTTCTGGCCAGCGTGGTGGTGCTATCATTGCCCGGTGTCCCTCCGGGGGGCGTCGGCCTGGCAGTGGGTGTCGCTGCTCTGGTGGTAGGCCAGGGGTACCGCAGCGTCATGGTCCGCCAGTACGACTGGATGTCCATCCTCTTCCTGGCCGGAATCTTCGTCATCGTCGCCACCGTCGAACAGGTAGGCATACTGCAAGAACTGACCGACTGGCTGGGCTCCACCGGGTTCAACAACCCGACGCTGTACCTGATATTGTTTGTCTGGCTGTCGGTGCTGCTGTCTTCGTTCATTGACAACGTGCCGTTTACCGTGCTGATGATTCCGGTATGCACCCTGGTGGCCCAGAACCTGGGAGTCAGTCCCTTCCCCTTCTATTTCGGGATGCTGATCGGGACCGGAATGGGGGGTAACATCACTCCGGTAGGGGCTACGGCCAACGTGCTGGCCTGCGGGATACTGGAGCGACGAGGATACAAGATTCAACTACAGCGCTACATGGCGATCAGCGTTCCGTTTACCATTGCGGCGGTGCTTCCGACCCATCTGCTCCTGCAATGGCTGTGGCTGTAGGCCGGGCCCCGGGTTTTGATCGGGCCCCGGGTTCAATGGTGCGACCAGCGAGGGCCAGGTCAAGGCAATTGCCGTTTATTATCTGCCGTGCCGGACCCTACAGGGTGCGGCAAAAGGGGAGTCCAGAGGGGCGAAGCCCCTTTTGGCAGGGGTCTGGGGGTGTCCCCCAGATACAATTTCCACCCCCTTCATGGTCAGGAAGGGGGTAGGGGGATGGTCGAAAAGGGTTTTTCTTCAACCTGTCAGGCGATGGCTTCGGTCTCGAATAAGTCCCCGGCG
>DASTLM010000449.1:0-4521 GCA_035714945.1 Dehalococcoidia bacterium
CCTGGGATTGTTGTCCAGGGCCGCCACGATGTGAAACCCGTCTGGGGTGAATCCCGGGTAGCTGAGAATGGCTTTGCCCAGGCGGCCGACGCCAATAACCACCACGTTCCATTGCTCGTTGAGTCCCAGAATCAACTGCAGCTCCTCCAACAAACGGCGAACACTGTAGCCTCGGCCCTGCTTGCCGAAACGGCCAAAGTAGCTCAAGTCTTTGCGTATCTGGGCCGGCGTTACCTGGAGCTGGTGCCCCAACTGCTGGGAGTTGGCCACCTGCACACCATCGAACAACAACTGCTTGAGGACGCGCACGTACTGTGGCAACCTGCTGATCACTACTTCCGGGACTGCGCTTTGATCATCCCATCGAGATGGCGAAATATTCGCCATTGGACAATATGCCTCCTTTAACTGCGGGGTGCCAGGGGAGCGTACGAGTTCAAGTAATCTATATGGCGTAAGAAAGTGTAATACATGTATTCCATCTTATTAATTCGGACTCCCAGTCCTATAATCTATAGTGTGTATATTGGTCAGTCAAGTAGGATTTGAGAATTCCCTCACAGTCTGGTTGACCCCGGAAACCTTCAAGGATCGAATCACCGGGCGGAGCTGCCCCGCCATCGTTTCCCGGGAGGTATCTTCGGGAGGTTAGCGTGCATATTGGAGTATGTCGATTGGATTTGCGCCTGCCAGAATCGCAAAGCCTGAAGGACCGGCGCCAGGTGGCGCGCTCATTGACTTCCCGAATCCGCAATCAGTTCAATGTCGCGGTGGCGGAGGACGCCGACGGGCAGTTGTGGCAAAGGTTGGGCCTGGTCATATGCTGTGTTAGCAACGATGTCAGCCATGCCCACCAGATGATGACCCGGGTGGTGTCTTTTGTGGAGGGGTCGCGGCCGGACCTGGAGATATTGAACCTGGAAACAGAGATTGTTTCCGGGTTATGAGCTATATCGACGATCAGCTCGGTTGGGAAATTGTCCGCAGGAACTCGGTCAGCGTATCCCAGTAGATGCCGCCGCCGGCAATGTTGGTATCGTTGTGCCCGGCGGCAGGCAGACCTAGAAATTGCTTGGGTTGGTTGGCCGCCTGGTATAGCTTGTGGCCCTGAGAAATCGGCACAATTTCGTCTCGCTCCCCGTGGATAATGATGGAAGGGACGGTGACCCGGTTGATTCGCGCCAGGGAATTATACCGATTACCGGCTAACCAATAGGCAAATGGTATCTGAGGGTAGGCGATTTTGGCCATATCGCCCAGCGAGGCGAAGGGAGCTACCAGGATCATCCCCATCGGCGGGTGCTCCACCGCTAGTTCAACCGATATTGCTGCGCCGAGGGAGCGACCAAAGTAGACCACTTTTTCCGGGTCGACCTCGGATCTCCTGCGTAAATATTGTAGTGCCGCCCGAGCGTCGTGGTAAGTGGACTGCTCCGAGGCTCTGCCTTCACTTTTGCCGTAACCCCGATAGTCGAAGATGAACAGGTTCACTCCCAACCGTTGGTGAATCTGCGCAATCTCTTCGACCCGATGTCCGATGTTCCCGCCGTTGCCGTGGAACCAGAGCCAGGTCACCTCGGTACTACCAGTGCCCGGAACGAACCAGCCGGACAGTTGCTGACCGCCATCAGTGCCGAAATTGACTGCTTCGTAGTCTATACCCACCATTTCAGGAGTATAGATTACCTCCCGAGTTGGGAAGAAGATGAACATCCTTTCCAGTTGGGTCAAGAAGATCAATGCCAGTACCCCCGCGACCAGCGGCAGGAAGGCCCAGGGCTTGGTACGCCCATACCCTTTGAACTTGGTCGTCACCAGAAGTCATTCCATACACTGGACAGCTGGGGTAAGGATGGTCCGGGCGTCACTCCCCCAAACTATCCGCCAGAATCTCCAGAACGTCCCTGGTCCGCTTCTCGCCATCCCTGCCCCTGGCCTGGATTCCCTCGGTCATCATTTGCAGGCAGAAGGGACAGGAGACCGCCACCGTGTCGGCTTCGGTCTCCAGGAAATGGTCGGTGCGGACGTGGTTGATCCGCTGGCCCTGACTTTCCTCGATCCACATATGTCCGCCACCGGCCCCGCAGCAGAATCCCCGCTGGCGGCAGCGGGGCTCCATCTCCACCAGCTTCAGACCCGGGATGGCCCGGGCCACCTCGCGCGGCTCTTCATAGACGCCGTTGTGGCGGCCCAGGTAGCAAGAGTCGTGGTAGGCCACGGTGGTGTTCATCATCTTGACCGGTTTGACGCGCCCCTGCTGGATCAGATCAGCGACGAACTGACTGTAGTGCAGCACCTCGTAGTGGCCGCCAAATTGGGGGTACTCATTGCGCATGGTGTTGAAGCAATGGGGACAGATGGTAACCACCTTCTTTACGTTGTAGCCGTTCAGCGTCTCGATATTCTGCTGGGCCAGAAGCTGGTACAGGTACTCGTTGCCCATGCGCCGCGCCGGGTCGCCGGTACAGGTCTCTTCTTCGCCCAGGATGGCGAAGTCCACTTTGGCCGCCTTGAGCACCTTGGCCATGGAGCGGGCGATGCCCTGACTCCGCTGCTCCAGGGCGGCGGTGCAGCCCACCCAGAAGAGGACTTCCGCGTCGGGTTTCTCGGCCATGGTCGGAATTTCCATTCCTTCGGCCCAATCGGTGCGCGAGAACTGGGTGCCGCGCCAGGGATGGCCGCGTTGTTCCATGCTCAGCAGGGCGTTCATCCCGGTCTCCGGTATCTTTGACTCCTCCAGCACCAGGTTGCGCCGCAGGTCGATGATGGTCGGCACGTGCTCCACCACCACCGGACATTCTTCCATGCAGGCGCCGCAGGATACGCAGTCCCAGATGGCCTGCTCCGGGATGGCGTGGCCAATGATGGGTTCCGGCTCGACATGCTCAGGACTTCGGTCGCCCTGATGCCCGATCCTGATCATGTGCTCTTTCAAGTTCTCGACCAGGTGCATCGGCGACAGGACCTTGCCGGTGATGTTGGCTGGACACACGTCGGTGCAGCGTCCGCAGACGGCGCAGGCGTAACCGTCCATTAGCTGCTTCCAGGTAAAGTCCTGTACCCGGCCAGCCCCAAACCGCTCGGCGCTTTCCAGGTCGATGGTGGCGATCGTTCCCCTTGGTTCCAGCGACCGGAAGTAGGCGTTCAAAGGAGCGGCCACCATGTGGATGTGCTTGGAGTAAGGGATATAGATGGCGAAGCCCAGGATTATGCCCAGGTGTACCCACCAGAAGAGGACCTGGAGGCTGCTGGCGGCTCCGGCGCTGAGGCCCAGGCGGGTGAACCAGGCGCCGATGGCGCCGCCAATAATCACGCTGGCCTCCGGCCCCGTGCCGCCTTCCGCGACGTAAAAGGCGTGGACCAACAGAGTCACCGCCATCAGGGCGGCGGTCAGGGCGACCACGATGACCGCGTCCAGGTTACGGGTCAGGTCGAAGCTGAGCCGGTAGGGCTTGGCCAGCCAGCGCCGGGCGACTCCCCACACCAGGGCAGCCAGAATGACCACGGCGAAAATGTCCAGATAGATGCTGAAGACTTTGACACCGGTGGCCGTCAGGACCGTCTCGGCCAGAGGATGCCAGATGGAGCTTCCGAAGATGAATATCCCATAGCTGAGGGTGAAGGACAGGAATCCCCAGAAGATCGCGGCGTGGCCCAGACCGGCCAGGTCAATGCGGCGACTGCGAGGGTCGGTCGATCCCACTCGCTGCAGAACCTTGCGCTGGCCCAATACGATGGCGGCGGCTCCGGTCAGGCGTTCCAGAGGGCGGTCAAATCGCGCCACCGGCTTGCCCTGGGAAATCAACCGGAACACGCGATGGTAGATCGCATACCCTGAGAATAACATGGCCAATACCAGCGCCAGATACACGCCCACCCAGGTTGGAATCAGACCGAAAATGTCTCCCGGTGGTACCATTTGAAAAATCTCCCGATTTTAGCCGAGGTTACCCGGCCTGGAATGACCAGAGCTGGATATGCCCGAAAACGCAGGTCAATTTGACATCAAGCGGGCTATAGTGTAACACGCTGATCTATCTCAGACTAATTTGCCGGATTATCGGGGCAGTTAAAGCCCGAGATTTCCCCGAGATCTCATCGTAATTAAACCAGATCTCATCGTAATTAAAACCGTCATTAAATAGGTAACTAAATAAATGCCGTGGGGTTGGTATAATGGGTCTATGGATATTGACCAGGCGAAGTTCACTACCGGAGCCATTGCCCAAAGGGGCCTGGTCCGGCGCATTGCGGCAACCTTCGGGCCGTACAAATCTCAAGTTGCAGTTGTTGGACTGCTAATTCTGGTTTCGGCGGGTCTGGGAGTGGTTAACCCGCTGCTAATCCGGGTGGTGTTCGATTCTGCGCTATTCCCGCAGGCCCTGGACGCGGCGGGGTTGCCGGTGTCCCAGACCCCCAACCTTGGCCTCCTGTGGGTTCTGGCGGGAGTGATGGTGGCGGTCACGGCGGTGACCAGCGGTATCGGAATTGCCCAAACTTATCTGACCAATACGGTAGGCC
>DASTLM010000450.1:0-6720 GCA_035714945.1 Dehalococcoidia bacterium
GCACATTTCGAGTATAGTTTCCAGTATCCTGGATGGGTTGTGGAAAAGTAAAGTATAGCATAACGCTCTCCAGCAACATTCGCTGCCAGAACGGCTTTTAACCAGAATAAATTAATAATTTATGATCTTCTGGTGACATACTTTGGTAACATCCTTCAGCCATTTTATGGTCCCCGGTAGCTCTTGAATCAGGTCCGAAGCGACCGTTCCCGCATCCCCCAGTTTTTGGGTCACGACCTCGCCCGCCTGACCATGGAGGTACACCCCACAGCAGGCAGCCAGGTCGGGATTCAAACCCTGAGCCATCAGACCTCCGATAATTCCGGTCAACACGTCCCCGGTGCCTCCCGAGGCCAGGCCGGGATTGGCAAAGGGTGAAACTCGCACCGGGCCGTCGGGGCGGGCCACCACCGTGTTTGCGCCCTTGAGGACCACCGTAACCCGCCATTGGGCTGACCAGTGCCGGGCCGTCTGCACCCGGTCCCGCTGCACTTCCCCAGGGGACGTTCCCGTCAAGGTTGCCATCTCACCGGGATGAGGTGTTACCACCATCGGGAGTGACATCCGCCGCCACCAGTTGGTCAGTCCGGACAGGTTATTCAATCCGTCAGCATCCACCACCACGGCCAACTGATTCAGTGGCCGGTCCAGTGGCCGGTCCAGTGGCCAGTCCAGTAGAAGCTGTCCCAGAAACTCGGCCGTCCCGGCGGACCATCCCATACCTGAACCGACGGCCAGCGCGTCGTACGCCGCCAATTTGGGGCGAATCAGGTCAACGGCACGGGGATGAATCCGGCCGTCGGCGTCTTCGGGCAATGGCAGATGTATCACCTCAGTCAGCTTGCCGGCAACGATGGGATACACACTTTCGGGAGTTGCCAATGTCACCAGTCCCGCGCCAACCCGAATTGCCGATTGCGCCACCAGGAAGGCAGCTCCAACGTAGTTTCTGGAACCGGCCACCACCAGCAAATGCCCGAAGGTACCTTTGTGCGAGTTCAAGGGCCTCACCGGCAGTTGACCACCAACCCAATTTGGTGTCAGCAACTCCAGGTCAACGGCCTGTTCCTCGGGCATTCCCTCCGGCAGCCCAATGCCCACCACCTTCAACCGGCCTACCCGATCTACCCCTGGAAAAGTCAGCAGGCCAACTTTAGGAAATCCCAGCGCAACCGTCAGGTCGGCAACCAGACCCGCCGGGTCAACTTCGCCGGTGTCGGCATTCAGGCCGGTGGGCAGGTCAACTGCCAGGACCTGTGGGCGATTGACCAGCCCCCGGCCAACGTTCAGCCGTTGCATTATCTGCTTTACCGGGCCTTCCAGGGGACGGGCCCGGCCGGTGCCCAGAACTGCGTCAATTACCAGGCGACTGCGACCGATCCACGATGTCAGCCGGTCCAGTGAACCGTCCTCACTAGCGTAATAGACCTTTACACCATAGTGCAAGGCCGCCATCATCTTCGGGTCCGGGTCTGGACGCTGGGCCACAACGTAGACCGCCACCTCAGCGCCCCAACGCCGCAGGTGTCGGGCGGTCACCAGACCGTCGGCGCCATTGTTGCCCGGGCCAACCAACACCAGCAGGCTGGTGCCGGCCACCGAACCCAGCTGGTCTCGGGCTGCCTGGGCCACCGCCAACCCGGCGTTTTCCATCAGGGTATCGGTACTGACACCGTGGCGCTGGGACGCCTGTTCCAGACCGGCCATTTGAGCCGCGGTGACGATTTTCAGGTTTTGGGCTGACATTGGGTCACCACAAAAGCCACCGCGAATTCCTGCGAATGGGACAGGCTCAGGGCGATCTCCGTGACTCCCAACCGTTGGGCGCGAGCCTGGGCTCGACCGTACAGTTGGATGCTGGGGGCGCCGCTGGGCTGCCGGACAACTTCAATCTCTTTCCAACTTACTCCCCGCACGCCTGTACCCAGAGCTTTCATGGTAGCCTCCTTGGCGGCAAAGCGTGCCGCCAGATTGGGCGCTCGGCCCTGGCAGTAAGCGATCTCCCCGGAGGTAAACACCCGCTGCTGGAAGCGGTCAGCGTAACGTTCCAGCACGCGGCGTACCCGGGAGATTTCGATGATATCAACACCAGTAGCCAGCATGGCTCAAACTCCCAACTGGACCCTCGGCATAAACGGACCCCAGCCTCGGGTCGAGGACGAGGTCAATCGGAGGTTGCGGCGATATGACCCTCGATCCCCAGGTTGTCCAGAATCCTGGAGACCGAGTAGCTCCGATTCAGCACGTAAAAGTGGACACCGGGCACACCGCTGTCCCAGAGCTCTTCTACCTGCCTGGTGGCGTATTCGATTCCCAGATCGCGGACTGCGTTGTCGTCAGCAACGTACCGGTCAAGTTGCCGGTCCAATTCCGGCGGGATGGTAGCTCCGCACAAGCCGGTGAACCGCCGAATCTGCGCGGTGCTGAGAATGGGAAGCACTCCGGGTAATACCGGCACAGTGATGCCCGATTTTACCGCCCGGTCCATAAACTCAAAAAAGCGGCGATTGTCATAGAATAACTGGGTGACCAGAAAATCGACCCCTTTGTCCACCTTTAACCTGGCGTATTCAATGTCCTGATTCACGTCCCGAGATTCGACGTGCCCTTCCGGGTAACAGGCCCCGGCGATGCCGAATTGGAAGTTCTCACGGATATGCTTGATCAGGCCGGTGGCGTGTTCGAACCCGCCGTCCACTGGAACGAAGTCCGTCTGACCCCGGGGAGGGTCTCCCCGAAGGGCAATGATGTTCTCGATGCCGTGCCCATCCAGCCGTTCCAATACACCCTGAATCTCTTCCCTGGTCTGACCGACACAGGTCAGGTGGGCCATCACCTCCAGGTCGGTCTCCCGTTTGACGTGAATCGTGATTTCTTCGGTAAACGCTCTGGTCGATCCGCCCGCGCCGTAGGTGACCGACACGAAGTCTGGCTGATACGCCCTCACCCGATCAATGGCGCCCAGGACATTGGGTATCCCGTCAGCCTGGCGAGGGGGGAAAAATTCGCAGGATATGGTACGTTTTCTTTTCAGCAGGTCCCTGATCTTCAAAGGTTGTCCTTGTCGCTACCCCTGGGCAGAAAAATTAACGCCAGCTTTTTACCCGGTTTCGTTATTACCGGTTTCGTTATTACTGGGCTTCTTACGATGTTAACCCGTCCAAAATACTATCCGCCCCGGGCCGGGTCAAGGGAGGGCTGGCTCAGAACTCCGGGTGCCGCTTCTCTTTGAAGGCCCGAATTCCTTCCTGAGGGTGCGGGGAGGTGGCAAAGTATTGCACGAAGGCCGAACCCTCCAACGCCAGGCCGTCGCGCAGCGGTAAGTCCTGGCCCCGCTGGGTGACCGACTTGATCCAGCCCAATCCAGTGCGGCTCTTACCCCGCAGGGAAGCCAGCAGGCCTTCGAGTTCCGCATCAATGCGACCGGTTGGCACCGACCGTAAAGCCAGCCCCCATTCCACAGACTCGGGGCCGGAAAGCCAGCGTCCGGTGGTCAGCAGTTCCATCGCCCGCGGCATGCCAACTCGCCGGGGCAGCCTTTGCGTAGAACCGCCGCCGGGCATCAGCCCAAAGTTGGCGTGCTGGTCACCCAGGCGGGCATCGTCGGCAACTATTGCCATATCGCAGGCCAGTACCAATTCCAGGCCTCCGGCCAGGGCAAAGCCATGCACCACCGCAATTGTCGGCACCGGCAGGTCTTCCAATTGTAGAAAACACTGGTTTAACAAATGGATATAGGGGTTCAACTGGGCCAGGTCATCAAATACTGAGTCAAAGAATATCAGATCGGCCCCGGCGCAGAAGGCCCGGCCCTCACCGCGGACCACCAGGGCTTTAAGGCTCTGGTCTTTCCCGACCCCGGCCACCGCGTCGGAAAACTCCTGAAGCATGCCGGGACTCAGCGCGTTCATTACATCGGGACGGTTTAGCCGGATGGTGGCTACCGAGTTTTCCCGGGCCACCTTGATGTTGCTATACTCCAACTGATTCCTCCAACTGGCTCCTCTGGCACCTGTGTAATAATATACCAGACTGGACTGCACTAAATATGGCAACCTTCAAGAGCGTCAACCCCGTCCCATGAGCCGACCGACTGAACCGGCCAACACGGTCAAAGTCCGCGTGCAGCCCAGAGCCTCTCGGAATCAGATCGTGGGCTTCGTGGGAGACACGCTGCGAGTTAGAGTAACCGCACCGCCGGAGGATGGCAAAGCTAACCAGGCGGTGATCGCCCTGCTGGCCGACGGCCTGGACGTCGCCAGGTCAAGCCTTCAAATCCTCCGGGGGCACAGTTCTAGAGATAAGCTGGTCGCGGTTAATGCCCTGAATCCAGCAGAAATACGGCGCCGTCTGCAAATGCTCGCGGGTTAGCCTCTGGTGGCAACTCTATTCCGTTGGCCTGAAACAGCGAAGGCGGCGGGAATAACCGTCTGGCCCACCCGATCCATGCGACGTATAATGGAGCAGCCCAAGCTGAGGCGTCGCCGACGTGAGGTGACCCCACTATTTGGAGTACGAATCGTGAGTTACATGAACTTTAGCTGGGTCCTGGAGGGCTCTCTGGCCGGCGCTCAAGGACCCACCAGCTCTCGCGATATAACATTTCTCAAGCTGAACGACATCCTGGCCGTGGTGCGCATGGAGGAAAATACCATCTCTACCGAACCCTGGCAGCTGGTGGAGATGTACGAACCAGTGCCTGATTTCGCGGCCCCCACGATAGAACAGATCCATCGCATGGTGAATTTTGTGGAAGAGCAAATTGAGACCTGGGAGCATCCGGTGGTGGTTACCTGTGCCGCCGGCATGGGCCGTACCGGTACCGTTCTAGCCTGCTTTTTCGTCAAGGTGGGTTACCAACCTCAGGAGGCCATTGACTACGTCCGACAACAGCGCCCGGGGTCGATCCAGAGCCGACACCAGGAGGACGCGGTGCATCAATACGCCAGATACCTCAGGGGTGGAGAGTAGCGGCCAGTCCGCCAACCCGATAGGGCCCGCCCAGGTCAAACAATGCAAAACCGCAGAAGGAGCCGTTAGCGCCAGCCGTTATGACCGGCAATTCCCGACAGTTCTGCGGTTCTGGAAGGGTGGGGCCAGGGTGGGTCAGGCCGCCATCTTGCCCGATCCTACCTTATCACGCTTCGACTGGCCATTGGCCGACTCGAAGATGCGGCCGCACTGTAGACATTTGGCAAAAACGCCGTAGGCATCTTCGTCCAGGTACATATCTCCCCTGCATTTGGGGCACGCCTTGAAATAGAATCGGTTTTTTCCCTTCATGATTACCTCATTTGCCTCGCGGAGACTATTCTCTCCCCTTTGCTCAATCTGGATGCCAGCCCCGATTATAGGGTTCAATTGTTATGACAATTTGAAGATCCAGTATTCTACGGTTACAGGTACGTAACATTACACCAAGTTCGCCTACCGGCATCTTATATCCACCCCTCGTCGGCCTCCCAATTCAAACTCTTACCGGTACTGACGAACCACGGGCCGGTAAGGTTCCCATCCCACGCTAAACTGGATTGCCGGTTGTCATTGCAGTTATCATGGATTAAACCCGGATTAAACCCGGATTAAACTCGCAGCTCTGGAGAAGCCAATGACCGCCAAACCAAGGCCGCTGGAAATACCTGGGCCAATTCTTGAAGAAGTCTACGCGGTAGCCCGCCGGGCCTTCCCCTTCGAGTGCTGCGGCTGGCTAGTTGGAGCCAGGGCCGGCTCCTCAGTATCGCGGGTACGCCGGTGCGTCAACGCTCAGGGTTCGGGCACCCACCCGACAAAACCGGAGCGGGGTGCCGAGACCGCCTACGTGTTCACTGGAGCAGACCTGTTGGACTTGAACCGCAGCCTGGACACTGAAGAACCGGCGCGGATAATCTACCATTCCCATCCCAACGGGCAGGCCTACCTGTCGGAGACCGACCGGGGTGTGGCCACCAGCCCCTGGGGCGGCGGCCCAGCCTATCCGGTGCAGCAACTGGTGGTGGGTATCGACGCACAGCGAGTGGTTGAAGCGGCCCTGTTCGACTGGTACGACGAGGCCAACGGCTTTGTGGAGATAGCCCGGTACTCCGGGGCAGATATCTGACAGGCCCAACGGCGGAAATTACCCGAGTCAGGCCGGGTCGTACGCCGCGCCTCGATGGATTTCCTGCCGGGACCTGGCTAAGGCGTCCGCCCCCTCAATTCCTGGCGAACCCAGTCTGGCCACCGCCACCGCGCCAGCCAGATAAATTGCCGCCATCACCGCCAGGGACACCGATACCAGAACCCGGTGCAGGCGGTGGTAGGCCAACACCAGAATCAACCCCAGCAGCATCAGTCCAATCGCCACTCCACCGGCGACAAAATGGGTCGGCTCGGTCTGGTTCAGGATTATCCCCGGACGGTAGAAGGGGTCGGCGAAAAACAGAATGGTCACGTTAAAGGCGCAACTCCCGTAGAGGTTCCCTATCCCCAGGTCAGCCGCGCCAATACGGGCGGCGGCAATGGTAGCAGTGGCCTCTGGCATGGTGGTAACCAGCGAGGCCAGCAGAATGCCCAGGGTACTGGATGCCACTCCGGTAATCGCGGCAATCTGGTCAACGCTGAAGGCCAGGAAATAACCGGCAATAATTACGCCAGCGGATACCAGACCGAACATTACCCAGGCCCGGGTCAAGGTCATGCCCGCCGGTTCGTCGGAAGTGTCCCCCTGTTGGGGCCGCCTGG
>DASTLM010000451.1:0-5200 GCA_035714945.1 Dehalococcoidia bacterium
ACTGGGATCGCCTGGTGCCCGCCATCGAATCGCTGACGCTGCCGGCCACCGACCGGCTGGGCATTCAGAACGACGCCTATGCCCTGTCCCGGGCGGGGCTTTTGCCTCTGACCCAGTTCCTGTCCCTGGCCCGTGCCTACGAAAACGAAGATGACGCCTCGGTGTGGAGCGATCTGGCCAGCAACCTCCATGAAATAGAGACGCTGATCGCCCGGGAACCCTACTACGGAGAATTCCAGGCCTTCGCCCGCAACCTGTTCCGACCGACGGCCCGGCGGATCGGCTGGGAGGCCCGCACCGGAGAGGGCCACCTGGACGCGCTGCTCCGCAGCACCGTGTTGAGCCAGGCCGGCAATTATGAGGACGCCGAAGTGCTGCAGCAAGCGACCCAGCAGTTCGTCAGCTACCTTCAGGAACCGGCTTCCGTGCGCCCGGACCTGCGCGGAGTGGTCTACAGCCTGGCGGCCCAATCCGGCGATGAGTCCACCTACCAGCAGCTCTGGGACCTGGAACGGAAAGCCGGTCTGCAGGAAGAGAAAATCCGCTTGCTGGTCAGTTTGGCCCGGTTCAATCAGCCTGAGTTGCTGCAGGAGACCCTGGAACGCTCCCTGACCTCCGAGGTACGGTCTCAAGACACCATCACCGTGATTTCGGCGGTGGCGGCCAACATTCGAGGGAGGGAACCGGCCTGGAATTTCGTCAAAAACAACTGGGCCGAGTTGGATCGCCGCTACGGTGGCGGCGGATTTGGCATAATGCGGTTGGTGTCTATCACCAACCAATTCGCCGATCTGGAGAAGTTGACTGATGTAGAGACCTTCTTCCAGGAGCATCCCGCACCCGCTGCCGAACGCACCATCCGTCAGGCCCTGGAACGCATCCGATTGAACGCCGCCTGGCTGGAGAATAACCGTTCGGAATTGGCCCGGTGGTTTAGCCGGTAACGTTGATGCTGCCTGATGCAGTCTGCCATCGGGAAGCAGATGTTAAATTCAGTGGCAGACAGGGTACAGACAGGGTAAAGGAATGACCGGTTGATGAATCAGACGGACCGCACCGCGGCACTCAAAGCGCTTTTGAAGGAGCGGGTCCTGGTTATTGATGGCGCCATGGGTACCGCGATACAAGCTCGAAATCTGGGGCCCGAGGACTTTGGCGGCCCGCAGTATGAGGGCTGCAACGAGTACCTGGTGATTACCCGCCCGGAAATAATCGCCCAAGTACACCAGGGCTACCTGGACGCCGGCGCCGACATCATCGAGACCGACACCTTTGGCGCCACTTCAGTAGTGCTGGCCGAATACGACCTGGCTCACCAGGCGCGGCGCATCAACCGGGAGGCGGCCCAGATCGCCCGCCGGGTGGCCGACGCAGCCAGCACGCCAGAGAAACCGCGCTTCGTGGCGGGCTCAATGGGGCCGACCACCAGGACCATCTCGGTTACCGGCGGCGTGACCTTTGACGACCTGGCGGCCTCCTACCATCAGCAGGCCGCCGGTCTGATGGAAGGCGGATCGGACCTGCTGCTGCTGGAGACCAGCCAGGACACGATCAACGTCAAGGCCGGTCTGGAAGGCATCGATCAGGCCTTTGCCGAGCTGGGCCGGGAGATTCCGGTAGCGGTCCAGGGCACCGTCGAGCCAATGGGCACCCTGCTGGCCGGACAGGACCCGGAGGCCTTTTATACCTCCCTGGCCCACCGCGACCTGCTGTGGATCGGCTTCAACTGCGCCACCGGCCCGGAGTTTATGACCGACCACATCCGTACCCTGGCGGGTCTATCGCGCTTTCCGGTGGCCTGCGTCCCCAACGCCGGACTGCCCGACGAAGACGGCAAGTACAATGAGACCCCAGAAATGTTAACCCGGACCGTTGGCCGATTTGTCGATTCCGGGTGGGTGAACCTGGTAGGTGGCTGCTGCGGCACCGTACCGGAACATATTCGCTTGCTGTCCGAGAAAGTATCGGGGGTAAAACCAAGGACGCCGGTGGAATCCCACGAAACTCGAGTGTCCGGCATTGAAGCTCTAGTCATTGACCAGGACACCCGCCCGATTATCGTTGGCGAGCGCACCAATGTGCTGGGCAGCCGCCGTTTTCGGCGTTTGATCGGCCAGGGCGCCTTCGAGGAAGCCTCCGAAGTGGGCCGCCGCCAGGTGCGCAACGGTGCCCACGTGCTGGACGTTTGTCTGCAAGACCCCGACCGGGAAGAACTGTCCGACGTGATCCAATTTCTGGACCATCTAACCAGGAAGGTCAAGACGCCCATAATGGTCGACTCCACCGACGCCCGGGTGATCGAAGAGGCCCTCAAGCGGCTGCAGGGCAAGTCCATCATCAACTCCATCAACCTGGAGGACGGCGAGGAGCGTTTTCGAGCGGTGGTGCCCCTGGCCAGGAGGTACGGCGCGGCCCTGGTGGTCGGTTGCATTGACGATGACCCGGAGCAAGCGCAGGCGGTTACCCGCCAGCGCAAGCTGGAGGTCGCTTTACGCTCCCACCGGTTGTTGACCGAGCAGTATGGCGTGCCGGAAGAGGACATTATCTTCGACCCGCTGGTCTTCCCGGCCGGCACCGGCGACCAGAACTACGTTGGCTCCGGGGCCGAGACCATCGAGGGTGTGCGGCTGATCAAAGAAGCATTGCCCAACACCAAGACCATCCTGGGCATTTCCAACGTATCCTTCGGCCTGCCCACGGCGGGCCGGGAGGTGTTGAATTCGGTGTTCCTGTACCACTGCGTGCAGGCCGGACTGGACACGGCGATCGTCAACTCGGAATTGTTGCAGCGGTATACGTCGATCCCCGAGGAGGAGCGGCGACTATCGGAAGACCTGATCTGGAATCGGGGCGACGATCCGGTGGCGGCCTTCGCGGCCCATTTCCGGGACAAGGCCCCCAGGGCCGCTACCCGGGAGCGCAGCACCCTGACGCTGGACGAACGACTGGCGCTGGCCATTGTTGAAGGCACCAGAGAGGGCCTGGCCGCCGACCTGGACGAGGCCCTCCTGGCCCGCAAACCCCTGGAAATTATCAACGGCCCGTTGATGGCGGGCATGGACGAAGTGGGCCGGCAGTTCAACGCCAACGAGCTGATCGTCGCGGAGGTGCTGCAGTCCGCCGAGTCGATGAAATTCGCGGTGTCCCACCTGGAACCCCACATGGACCGCCTGGACAGCGCCTCCCGAGGAAAGATCGTTCTGGCCACCGTCAAGGGCGATGTCCACGATATTGGCAAGAACCTGGTGGAGATCATCCTGTCTAACAACGGGTATCAAGTAATCAACCTGGGCATCAAGGTGCCGCCTCAAGACTTGATCGACGCGTGCCAGGAGCATCAGCCAGACCTCATCGGCCTGTCCGGGCTACTGGTCAAGTCGGCCCAGATGATGGTGGAAACGGCCCGCGACTTCCGTCAAGCCGGCGTCCGGACGCCCATCCTGGTGGGTGGCGCAGCCCTGTCCAACCGGTTTGCCCGGTTGCGCATCGCCCCGGAGTACGATGGCCTGGTAGTCTACGCCAGGGATGCCATGACCGGCCTGGCGCTGGCCAACAATATCCAGGACGCCGACCAGCGGCAGCAATTGGTCGCGACCGTCGCCGCGGAGACCCAGCAACTGCTGGTGGATGACCAGGCCCGGCAGGCTGATGCCGAGGGTCAGCCAGTCCCGGAAGTGGCTCCGGCCCGGGTACGGCACGATTATGAGGTGCCCAGCCCGCCGGACCTGCGGCTGCAGGTCTTGAAAAACTACGACCTGGAGCGAATCTTCCGCTACATCAACCCGCAGATGCTTTACGTGCGGCACCTGGGATTCAAGGGCCGATTTGCCGAGGCCCTGGAGTCGGGCGACCGGTCCGCCATAGAATTGCGGGATTCGGTGCGCCGGGTCGAGGATGAGGTACTGGCCCATCCGGATATCGCCGCCAGCGCCGTGTTCAAGTTCTTCCCCTGCCAGTCCGATGATCAGTGGCTGCTGGTCTACGGTCCCGACGGTAGAGAGGTCCTGGAGCGGTTCTATTTTGGACGCCAGTCGGAGCGGGAGGGCCTGTGCCTGGCCGATTATGTAATGCCCAGGGATTCCGGCAAACTGGACTATATCGCCATGTTTGTCACCAGCATCGGCCCCGGCGTCCGGGCGCTTTCCCAGGGGTGGATGGCTGAAGGAAGGTTCCTCAACTCCCATATTTTGCAGGCCCTGGCCCTGGAAGGGGCCGAGGCTTTTGCCGAGATGCTGCACCAGCAGATCCGCCAGATGTGGGGCTTCGGCGATCCGGCGGGCATCACCCCTCAGGACCTCTTCCGCACCCAGTATCGGGGGCGGCGCTACTCCTTCGGGTATCCCGCCTGCCCGCGCCTGGAAGACCAGGAGCAGCTTTTCCGTCTGCTGAATGTGACCAAGAACATCGGCGTGGGGCTGACCGAGGGGTACATGATGGACCCGGAAGGGTCGGTTTCGGCGCTGGTGTTCCACCATCCCGACTCCAGGTACTTCAACCTGAACCAACGGGACATCGACCGCCTGGAAGCGCGACTGGCCGGTCTGAAAAGCCGGCAGTAGCCAGGTTAGTCGTGGGCCAGTTTGTCAGAAAGCTAGTTGACCGGGCGCTGCAGAGCCTTCAGCCCTTCAAGTCGCTGGAATCGACCGGCAGGAGACCAGTGACCGGCAGCAGGCCACCAGTGAATCCGAAGCCCATGGCGCCCGGATCAGCGCTGGGCGACTGGCTGACGCAGACGGTCGCCTATCATCATTGAGGGCCAAGGCCTTGATTCTCAGTTGAGAACCAGATTACTAAAAACATGACTCAGGAAACATGAATCATGTTACCCGTTAGCCCGGGTATAATCGATTGTGCTTTCTTTAGAAGAGATCGACACACCAGAGACCGGCACACCAGTGACCGACAGGACCGACAGGGGAAGGACCGGGAAAGTACAAGGGGAGGACCGGGAAAGTACAAGCATGAGACCCATCAGTCAAATCGCCGCCGAACTTGGTATCGCCGACCAGCACCTGATTCCCTACGGCCGTTACAAGGCCAAAGTATCTCTGGAAGCCCAAAAGGACGGGGCCCAGCAAAAGGGCAAGCTGGTGGTGGTGACCGGCATCACGCCCACCCCGGCAGGCGAGGGTAAGACCACCACCGCCATCGGTCTGACCCAGGGCCTGGGCAAGCTGGGCCACCAGGCCGTCGCTACGCT
>DASTLM010000452.1:0-9531 GCA_035714945.1 Dehalococcoidia bacterium
ATGCCGTGTCCCCTCAGATCGCCGACGCCTTTGTCGCCGGGCTGCGGGTCGCCTTTATGATGCTGGGTGGCTGCACTACCCTGGGCCTGGTCATCGCCTTCCTGAGGGGGGAACGGTCCAGGCCGGCTCCCCAGTTGGCAACCCGGCCCGCCGCCGGTGAGGCGCTGTCGGATTAGCTGACGGGGGTGTCGGGGCCCAGAACGGCCGAGGCCAGCCAGGTCGCGGAGATTTTCCTCCGGGTTCCGGCATATCTCGGCGGTGTCCGTGTACTCTACGGTGGGTTTCAGGTGGACAGAAATTCTGATATGGCGTAGATTCAAGATAGGCATTACGTGAAGATTGCCAGAATTCAGGTAATGCGTTGCTAGGTAATGCGTTGCTCAGGAGGTTAGCGTGCGCATCGCTATTGGATCGGACCACGCCGGATTTGCCTACAAGGAGAAAATACGGGAGTTTTTGGATGAGCAGGGCCATCAGGTTCAGGACATGGGGACATACTCCGAAGAACCGGTGGACTACCCGCAGTGGATCCGCCCGGTGGCCCAAGCGGTGGCAAGCGGTGAATACGATAGAGGCGTCGTCCTGGGTGGCTCCGGCAACGGTGAGGCGATGGTGGCCAACAAGGTGCGGGGAATCCGATGCTCCCTCTGCTGGAATGTCGAGTCTGCCAGATACGCTCGCCAGCACAACAATGCCAATGTGCTGTCCATTGGCCAGCGGCTGGTCAGCGAGCAAACCGCCCTGGCGGTGGTCGGTGTCTGGCTGAACACCCAATTCGAGGGAGGACGTCACGAAAGAAGGATCAAGCAGATTGAGCAATAGCCGTCACTCTTGCCATGGATGAACTCGCCGTTACCCGGAGTGTTGAGCCGGGCCAGTATCTGGGCAAGTCCGCGCTGCAAAGGCACCTGGCTGACCTGGCCCCCGGTCCTGACGCAGCTTCATCCTCAATATACCTGAGACCTGATGAAATCGAGTCCTTTCTGGGAGGGGCCTGCCGGGACGACCTGGGCTGGGCATCGCATTTAACTCGGGCCGGCGATGCAGTTTTAGAGTCCGCTAACGGAATAATCGGGTTGCGGACTGGCAACCAGGCCCGAATCATACTTCCTCCATTTCCGTTACTGGAACGCCTGGTGCTCCCCAGGTGGGAAACCGCGCCGCTGCTTCGGTTGTTGGCCACCGAGTATACTATTGGAGTAGTGTTGTTGCGCCTGGGGCGCTTTTCGGTGGCGGTATATCGGGGCGAGAAGCTGGTCTCATCCAAGACCGACGCTCGGTACGTCAAGGGCCGTCACAAAAAGGGAGGCTCATCCCAGAAACGGTTCGCCCGCATTCGTGAGGGTCAGATTCGTCTGATCTACGACATGACCTGCGAAGCCGTCCGCACCCAGTTCGAGCCCTTCGCCGGTCAGATTGACTACGTTGTTTTGGGCGGTGAAGGCTTGACCTTGAACGGCTTCCTGCAGGTGTGCCTGCACATGGAGCAGTTTCAGGGCCGGCTATTGGGCCGGAGATTGAATATTCGGGATCCCAAACACAGTACCCTGGAAAACGTGGGCCACCTGCTGACTCAGAGCCGGGTGTACCCCGTGGCGTGGCAGTTATCGCCAGATTAACAATTTAACAATCCGATTTAACAATCAAGGAGACCCCCCGCCCCGGTGAATCCGGTCTCACCTTCACCGGGGCGGGGGTAACCTAGCTGGTTGGCCAGCCTTCGGCTTCCTCTCCTGCCGACAATGCGGCCTCAACCTTCTCGGCGGCATCCGGCGTCACCCAATCAGTCCAGACGTCGACGCTGTCGTTAAGCCAGAAAAGGGCGGCCTCTTCAATGGTGGCGTCGGGATTGGCACTCATCCAACGCACCAGGACCTTGTAGACGTCAATGTTGAAGTCCCAATTCTTCAAAAACTCGACCACTTCCGGAGCCCGGGCCGGCAATCCGGGGTCAACCGCGATCAGAATGGTAGCGTCCTGAAAGGCACAGGCCTTGGTAGTGAACCAACACTCGTCAGAATAGGGAGTTTCTTCCAATCTGACCAGGTCCAGAAGCAGCGCCGGGTCTCCGGTGCCCCACATATAACCCAGCCAGGGTTCTTGTTTCTCGTAGGCGCCGGTGATGTCGGCGAACATCGCGTCCTGGGAACCCGGCTTGATCACATGTAGGAAGTCGGTCAAGCCGTAGGCTTCAATCTGGGCGTCGTTGACCGCTTCGCAGGACCACCCTGGAACACAAGCCACCAGCCGGGCCATGCCCCGACTCTCGGTAGTTGCAAAGACTTCCTGAAACTGGGGGTCCTTCAAATCCTCGATGTGGTCCAGTTCCGGGTACTGGTCCTGCATATAGGCCGGAATGACAAAGGTGCTCTGCCAATCGTTCCCCAGGCTCTTGCCGATGGACACCACTTCGCCTTCGGACAACGCTTCTTCCCAGGAGGCATCCTGATTGGGCAGCCAGATCTCCATGGTGACATTGGTGTCGCCTCTCCGCAGACCCTGGAACAGGGGCAGCGTGTCACCGAAGATGGCATCGGTGGGGTATCCGTATCCCTTTTCAACGATGAACTGGGCGATGCGGTTCTGCACCTGGGCGCTGGTCCAACTAAGGTCGGAGAATATGATGGTCTCCCTGGAGTCCGGGGGTGGTGCGACCTCCATCTCTTCCTCTACCGTCCGGGTGACTTCGACGGGAACTTCCTTGATGACTTCAACGGGGACCTCTTTGATCACTTCAACGGGAACTTCCCTGACGACCTCGACCGGCACCTCCACGGGGACTTCGACGATCTTGGTGACCTCCACAACCTGGGGTTCCTGGGCGGTGGCGCAGGCTGCGGCAGCCAGCATCAAGAGCATTCCCAGGGCAATTCCAATAAACCAGAGTCTATTCCTGCCGATAAACTTCGATGACATTCCCCTCTCCTCCTTCGTTATGGTCCGTTACCCTATCGTGGGTGTTTCAGGATTCAGGATCTTTGGTTTTGGGCCTAACTGTATAGCGACGACCCTCAGTTCAGGCTCCCCCCACCGAGTTCTGACGCCTGCCCGCCGCCGATTGCGTAATTCGGTCGATGATAATGGCGATGAGCACAATGCTGAAGCCAGCGATGGCGCTATTTCCCGGGTCCTGCCTCTGGAGGGCGCGGAATACATCCTCTCCCAGGCCGCTGGCACCCACCAGAGAGGCGATCACCACCATGGACAGCGCCAGCATAGTGGTCTGGTTGATGCCGGCCATGATGGTGGGCAGGGCCATGGGCACCTGCACCTTGAATAATAACTGGGCAGATGTAGCGCCAAACGAGCGGGCCGCTTCCACAGTTTCCGGCGAAACCTGCCGGATTCCCAGGTTGGTCAGGCGGATAGCCGGTGGCACTGCATAGACTACAGTGGCGATCACCGCCGGGGTATGGCCCAATCCAAAGAACAGGATGCCTGGTACTAGGTAGACGTAGCTGGGCATGGTCTGCATTCCATCTAGAATCGGGCGCATTACCGCATCTACCCGGTTATTGCGAGCGCCCAATACGCCCAGGGGCAACGCGATGGCAATGGACAGTGAAACTGCCAAGACTATCAGGGCCAGAGTTTCAATCGAGCTTTCCCATCTGCCTAAAAATCCAATTAACAGCAAGGAGGATACTGAAAAGAGGGAAATTTTCCATCCGGCCACCAACCAGCTGACCAGACCGACCAGCAGCACCAGGGACGGCCAGGGAATCCACAGCAGAGTGTCCTCCAACCACACCGCCGTAATGGTGATGGCATAGTCCACCCCGTCGAACATGCCGCCCCATTCTCTAATCAGCCACCTGGTACCGTCCTTGACGGTGTTGGCGATGGGTTCCCCAACCTCTGCCGGAAATTCCATTCCCCTCCTGCCGATTCCGTCGGGGTCCCAGAACGCCAGGGAAATGGCGGCCAATAATATCGACGCCAGCACACCAGCAACGCCCGTGAGAGGTTTGCTCCAGCTTCGGGACTGGGATGCGCCGGAGGGGCGGTCCCCTACCTCCCGGTTGCCGGCTAATGTTGGTCCTCTGTTGGTATTGATTGCTGCCATCGAAATGCTCCTGGGGCCCTTGCCCAGCGAAGGCCAGGACGCTGAGACTTATGGGGTGGGCTGAGGGTTGGCGTTCGGTGGGGCAGGCATCAGAGGTTCTTTATTGGTTGCGGGAGAATTGGTGCCGGAAGAATTATTACCGGAAGAAATTGCCGCAGCGACTGCCTCCCGGCGAATTTCACCAACCAGGGTGCCTTGTTGGTCCACAACCGGAATCGGTAAGTCGGTGGTCATGCACATTGGGATAATTTCATCGCAGCGGGTCAGTAGAACCACCGGGGGAACCTCGGAATTGATGTACCCGGGAGACTGCTCAAAACTCTGGACCTGGTCTCGTATTGCCCGCTCAGATTCCTGAGGGGACAACACACCCAGGTATTTCTGGTGTTGGTCGACAATGAACACACTGGCGCCGTTGAGATTCTCGGTCGACTTCTTGACCGCTTTGGCCCCCAGGCTCACGTTCACCACTGCCGAAGGGTCGTCCATCAGCCTGGCCGCGGTCAGAATTGACTCCCGCCGTACGTCTCGGGTGAATTCTTCGACGTATTGATCGATGGGATTGAGCACTATCTCTTCTGGCGAGCCAATTTGAACGATTTGGCCGTCCCGCATGATGGCGATCCGGTCGCCGATCTTCAAGGCTTCGCTGAGGTCATGGGTAATGAAAACAATGGTCTTGCGGAGACCCGTTTGAAGCCTGACCAGTTCATCCTGCATATTGCGGCGTATCAAAGGGTCAAGGCCGCTGAAGGGTTCGTCCATCAGCAGAATATCCGGGTCAACGGCCAGGGCGCGGGCCAAGCCAACCCGCTGTTGCATTCCACCACTCAACTCCCTGGGGTAGGCATGCTCCCAGTCCTGCAGGCCAACCAGGTTCAGCACTTCCTGGGTCCGGGCGTGTCGGTTACCTTTGCTCACTCCCTGGATTTCCAGGCCCCAGCTGACATTATCGAAGACACAACGGTGGGGAAGTAGTCCGTAGTGCTGGAACACCATCGCGACCTTGCTGCGCCGAAATGCGATTAGTTCGCTCTCGCTAAATCGACTGACCTCCTGGCCCCCAATCTGAATTTTCCCGGAGGTTGGTTCGATCAGGCGAATCAGGCTCCGGGCCAGGGTAGACTTGCCACTACCCGAAAGACCCATCACCACGAAGGTCTCGCCTTGTGCCACGTCGAAGCTAACGTCCCGCAAGGCGACCACACATCCCAATTTGTCCAGAATCGCGGCCCGGTCCAGCTCCGCGTATTCCGGAGATAGGGCTGATTCGGGACTGTCACCGAATACCTTCCACAGGGATGTAACTGAGATAAACGCATGGTCTTTGGGCCCGGGAAGTGGCCCGGAGAAAGGCAATGAAGCCAGGTCTGTTTTGGAGGTAAGGTTCATAACCGTGTTGCCGAAGGGATGGTTGCTGGCCCCTCTAGATGCACTGGAGCCAGGGCGGATTTGTGCCGGAAGCTCAGGGCGGTCCGTTAGCGTTTCAATGCCTACGCTAACCCGCATGTCGGGGTTTGTCAACCCGCAGTGCACCTGAACCCAGGGACATTTTAATTTGCCTCAACCATGCCTGATCGCGTATAACCCTATTGTCAATCTTCACCTGTCCGATGGTTGGCCTAGGAAGAAAGTTGTGGGAGATTAACTATGCCAGAACCGGAAATACAATCGGTGGTTGCCAGCACCAGAGACTATTACGACGGCCCAGCCGACCAGATCTACCGCTCCATATGGGGAGATAACATACATCTGGGCGTCCCCTGCGGCGATTCTTGCCCCCATCCAGAAGCCATGGAGCATACCAACCAGATCATGGCAGAGGCGGTCTCGATTTCCCCGGGCACCCGGGTGCTGGACCTGGGGTGTGGTTATGGTTCGACCGCCCGGTATCTGGCGGCGCGGTACGGCTGCCATGTCACCGGGACAAATATCAGCGAGAAAGAACTGCAGCTGGCCCGCCAGCGGGCCCGAGAGTCGAACTTGGAGAGTCTATTGTCATTCCAGTATGGCGACTTTCATGACCTCAAGCTTACTGACGCTTCCTACGATGTGGTGTGGAGCCAGGAAGCGTTTCTCCACGGAGTTGACAAGAATGCCATCCTTTCCGAATGTTTTCGGGTGCTGGTTCCGGGAGGGGCGCTGGCATTCACCGACATTCTGGTGCGCCGGGAAACTTCCGCTGCGGATCGCCAGAGAATCTACGATCGAGTCAAGTCTCCGGATATGTGGGACCTGGATGATTACAGCCGGACGCTCAACGACCTGGGGTTTCAAGTTCAACCAGCCACCGATTGGTCCAAGTACGTGGCCCGCTCCTACGGGTGGATAAGGGACCGGCTTGGCGAAAATCGGGAAGCCCTGTTGCCCAGAATTGGCGCAGAAACGATTGATCGCACTCTTGATGCGCTGACATTCTGGGTCGCCGCCGCCAATCGAGGCAGTATTGGCTGGGCCTTCTTCCTGGCCCATAAACCTGAGTAGATTGAGCCTTTGTTGGAGTCAGCGACGGTTTGACAACTCGCTGAATTGCCGGTACAATGGGGCGGTCGCTCGACATCCGAAATCAGTAGGTGCATTCCGGGAACCGCAAAGCACTGACCAAGGACGAACGAATTCATGAGCTACTTCCGGAGATTATCAGTCGGGTCGCCCCATTCGATAACCGATAACGACGCCGGTCTTGACCGCAAGTTAACCGCTCAGCGAGCTACCTCAATCATCTTCCACTGCAGGTGCTTCCTCCTCGCCGATCCTTAGCTCCCTGCCATTTGAATAGCTTCCCAGTCTAATTTCAGTCAGTTGCCGCCAGGTTCCTAAAGGGAGCTGTACGGGTATTCGCCAGGCTCGCTCCGGAGTTGGCCCGGGCTTGACCGTGGCTTTCTCCGTGGCGCGTCCCACTGCCCGGGCCGCTGTGGTTCTGTTTACTACCCCTGGTTGCAGTGGTTGCCGGTCCTCAAACCAGCACAACAACGAGGGGGTCCAGGAATCAACCAACAGACCCGGTTGTGGTCAGCAAATTAGTCTAGAACTAACCAGATGAAGCAGAGATTCGTGAATTACAGCCATAACACACCAGGAGGAATGACCATGGCAAAGTCCCTGTCCGATAGAGTTCGCGCCAGCAGGTATCAGGACGAATATAGCTCGGAGTTTGTCAGTAGATGGGATGAGTTGATCGACTGGGAAAAGAGGTACGCGGCAGAAGCAGGCTTTTTCAAGTCCAAGCTGGAAGAGCATGGAGCAAAGTCCGTTCTGGACATCGCCTGCGGCACTGGATTCCATGCGATCACGCTGGCCCTGGACGGATTCGACGTAATCGGGTCAGATGGCGCACCCACTATGCTGGCCCAGGCCAGACGGAACGCCGATCGTGTTGGGCTAGCTGATCTGGAGCTAGTGCGGGCGGAATGGACCAGCTTGACCGAAGCCTTCCCCACCAACTCCTTCGACGCAGTTGTTTGCCTGGGTAACGCCTTCACCCATTTATTTGAGGAATCCGACCGAATCAAGGCGTTGGGTGAGATTTATAGTGTCCTCAAGGATGATGGGGTTGCCATAATTGACCAGCGGAATTATGACTCGATTCTGGACCAGGGGTTCAACAGCAAACACCGCTATTATTACACCGGGAGTACTGTCGAAGTTGAACCCGAATTCGTTACCGAGGAAGCTGTAAAGTTCCTGTACAAGTACGAAGATGGCGCAGTGCACGATTTAACTCTGTGCCCAATTCGGCAGGACTACGTCACAGCGCTGTTGCAATATACCGGTTTCTCTTCCGTCGAGCGTTTTGGCGATTTTGAACCAGATTACGACTTCTACGAACCAGATTTCGTAGTGCAGATCGCCAGGAAGTAAAGCGGTGCCGGGAAGGTGGTCGAAGGCCCAAAAAGGGCATCGACCACCCATCCCATGCCGAATTTCAGCATATGGTTGGGGAATGGAACCAGGGCCAGGGTGAGTTTCTGGAAAGCGATGGATTTTCTGAGGTTTTCCGGCGGGAATTAGTCAGTTTCCACTTGCCATTGGGGTTTCCGTCGCCGAATTCATGTTCTGAAGCAGCATTAGTTACGGAGAGCGTCTCGTACTTGCGCTACCGCCTCCGGACCGATGACTTCCGCGGCGCTCAAAGACCCCTGGCCTACCCATTCGACCGCCTGTGCCTTGGAAATACCCAGTTCCCGAGCAGCTTCCCTGGCTCCTCTGGTTACTCGTCTGGTCGACCGTGTCACGTCCGAGCCGACCTCCACGGCACCCAGGATGGTCCCGTAGCCTATTTCTCTCAGTATCTCCTCAGGATTGGTGGCGATCTCTCGCAACGCTCTAACTGTTCCCAGGACAGTTCCTACGTTGAGGTTCCTTATTTCCTCGGATACGCCTTGCGTCGCATAGACCATCCCCCGGGCGGTATGACGAGCAATTTCTAACGCCTGCGAAGTTCCCAACTGTTCCAGGTCTTCGATTTTAACCACGGCATTGGATACAACCTGGCCCACCTGATCGGCTAGGACTTTTCGATCCACATTCCCCCGCGTAGCCGCGGTCACGACCGATCGCGCCGCAGCGGCAATCTGGTACGCGGTGACACCTACCGCTACGTCCAGGCCAGGTATGCGGCTCAGGTAAGAAAAAGAGTACCTGCTGATACTGCGGAGGCCGGGGATGTGACCGATTACCCGGGCCATCTCCCGGGTTGGACCCAACAACTCATCCAACACTACTTCTCGGCCCACCTCGCCTTCCTCTTGAATGGTGGTAAGGGTATTCAACGTGACCAGACCGATGATGAAGGCCAATACGAACAGGAAATCAAATCCGGAGAATTGTAAAAAGTGAACCTGGGCCACCTGTCCAGGATCAATCCATTCAAAAACCAGGCCGAGCTGCCTGACGCTGAAGAAATCCGAGAAAATCCCTCCGGCCAGGGGCCCAAGGCCAGTTCCCAGGCTGATCGCCAGGGCAGCAACTGCCAGGTAGGGAGTGCTTTCCCCCTCTGGCGCCAGCTTCAGGCCGATGGTCCCCACCGTCAAGTTGACTCCCGAGGCCGCGGCTCCGGCGAAAACTTGCAAAATAACCACCAGTGGGACGGTCAGAAAATGCGGGTCCGGCATGGTCGTGAACGCCCATCCAAGAATAACCAGGAGATAGAGAGAAGAGGAGAGGGAAAGAATTACTTTGCTGCCGAATCGGTCCGCGAAGGGCCCCCAGATTCGCAGGAAAAGTACGAAGGTCGCCTGGCTGAGGGTATTCAATCCGATAACGGCCCAAAGGGGAAAATTCAACCCCTGAAGCATGAATACGGTGAAGAATGGCGTGGCCAGACCAGCGGCGAAGCTCCAGAAGAACATGAAGTTGAGCAGTTGCCGGAAATTACGGTCTCTGGAGGGGATGGCAATCATCCCAACCAGAGTCCGCTGGGGAATGGCTGACCGCGGCATCATTGGCTCCGGAATCCTGGCCAT
>DASTLM010000453.1:0-2398 GCA_035714945.1 Dehalococcoidia bacterium
GAACGATATAATAGTGGTGGACACCGAGAACCACGCCATCCGTAAAATCGATGCCAACACCGGCATTGTCACCACGATTGCCGGTGGACATCTGGGCGGTAACGGCGATGGCGACATCGCCACCAGAGCGGGGCTAGCCCGTCCCCACGGGTGTGCCATCGCCAGCGACGGGACGATCTACATCGCCGACAGCAACAACCACCGGGTCCGGGTGGTGGGGACCTGACCAACAGCCTGAAAGGATCCAACAAGGAGCAAGACAATGGCCCTGGTAAAATATTCTCTGGACGAGTTCATATCTGAAATGGAATCGCTGCTCAGAGAGCAGCCCACCCAGGAGCAGCTATTCGACCAAGGCTCCTCCCTGATGTCCCGCCTGATCAACAACCCCGACGTCATACCGGCCCAATTTCGTGTGCCCACCGGCAAAGGCCGCCGGGCCAACCACGGCTCCTACCTGCTGCACCAGGGAGACAGCGGCCTGCAAGTCACCGCCGTCGTCTGGGGACCCGGCGATCATGCCGATCCCCACGATCACCGCACCTGGGGGATGATTGGCGTCATGGACAATGCTCTCACTGAGACTCGCTTCCGCCGGGTGGATGACCGCTCCAGAGAAGGCTACGCGCAACTGGAGAAAGACCGGGACGCCGTGGTAAAGCCCGGAGAAGTAACTCTGCTGATACCCGAAGTCGATGAGATTCACCAGATGGATAACTTCACCGACCGTCCTACCGTTGAAATCCACTGTTACGGCCATGACCTTCGCGGACTGGACCGGGTCCGCTACAATCTGGAAACCAACCGGGTCCTACCCTTCGTCACCGAAAGATACGACAATTGCTAGACCTGTAATCAAAGCCACGATCCAATCCTGTCGATGACCGGCGAGGCTCCACCTTTTTACCGAGATAAGCCAGAAGGTGGAGCTAAACACAAACATGATTCCTGTGATGTTTCCGCCGGAAAGCTAAACCAGGCAATCGCTCCAACATAGCTCCAACCATGAACAACCGGATACTCCTGGCCACCGGCAATCCGGCCAAACAAGAAACGCTGCGCTGGCTGGTGGAGGGTCTGCCCCTGACCGCCGTCACCCCTCGACAACTGGGCCTGGATTCAGTCCCCGACGAATCAGGAGCAACCCACCAGGAAATCGCCCGCCAGAAAGCCGAGGAATGGTCCAGGGCCAGTTCCATGCTGGTTATTGCTTCGGACGGGGGTCTGGTCATACCGGCCCTGGGCGCCAACTGGGAAAGCCGCTTCACCCATCGCTTTGCCGGCCCGGCCGCCGATGACCATGAACGCCTGAGACGGTTACTGGAAATAATGCAACCCTATTCGGGTTCCGACCGGGCAGCATCCTGGATTGAAGCGGTGGCCATCGCTGAGCAAGGAAAGGTCCTGGCATCGTGGGAACTGACCGGCGGCACCGGGATAATCGCCACTGAGTCTCCGGACCAACCGGGCGGACCCGGCTTCTGGGTGTTCTCCGTCTGGTATTTTCCCCAGTTCGGCAAGACCTACAACCAGCTATCAGGAGCTGAAAAAGAATCCCTGGACGACCACTGGATCCGGCTGAAGGACCTGGTCCAGGGTTTCTTCAAGAATCGCGCAACGGGCTAATTTCCCCCAATCAAGCCCTCCAGGATCCCTAACAGGTACGTGACATAATAAATCGATTACGTAAACCACTGCCCCAAAGTGATGAAAAACAGCTGATTAAAGGGGTTGATTGTCGGCCTGAATGACCATCTATAATTAATCCCATAAGTTCAGGCGGGAAAATTTCCCAGCTTGAATCATCTGCTTCAAAGCTAACCCGGAGCTGCATCCATGAACCAGACCAAGATTCAGTACGCCCTCATTGCCCACCAGCAACTAACCGAAGCCCAGGCAAAAGCCTCCCTCTGGTCCAGTCAACTGAACCAACGGCTGGAAAACCTGAACCAGGACGAAGCCGAGGAATACAGCAAAAGGACCGGCTCGCTAATTAACCACTTGGCCAGGAACAGCCCATCCCCCCACCGCCAGGCTTGACCCGAAGGCCGACTGAAATACCCAACCAACTCCATCGATCGACCTTGGAATTCGAGCAGAGGGGCGCACGGGCGCGCCCCTGGATGTTACCATCAAGCCATTACGTTTAAGGCGCAATTACGGCGCAATTGCATTAGAAGGTATCCCACCGGAAGGTATCCCACCGGTTTGACCAGTAACGAATCGTCAGTCTTTTGCCCGTCAGTCTTTTGACGGAATGGTTCCCCAGACTATCGAGTCCGCGCCACTGGAAATTCCTTTTTCCCTGACCATCTCCCGGATCTGGAGGAGAGTGGCATTCACCTCTGGAGTCAGGAACACCCAATGGGGCTCCTGGGGAATCCAGTAAGGCGAGTTA
>DASTLM010000454.1:0-6120 GCA_035714945.1 Dehalococcoidia bacterium
ACTCCAGCACGACACCGTGATTGGCCGACCTTAGAATCCAGATGGACAGCCCAAAGGACACCACCAGACAGCCAATCAGCAGCAGTCCGCTAAGGATAGAGTACCGGTTCAGGAATGGACGGACAATCAGAGATATTACGACAAAGGACCCCAATGGCAAGAGGAATACGGCCCAGACAACACCTTCACCGATCATTCAGTGCCAACGATCATTCAGAGCCACCGGCCATCTAGAGCTTCCTCAGTATCTCTTCAGCAACGTGTTCCCGGCCCTTGGGAACATAGATGCGGAAGGCGGTCCGCTCGGCCCAATCGCGAATATCGCCCTCGGGCAGAAGGCGCGTGGGCAGGCCTTCCCCTTCCAGGACTTCTTTCCACATCTCGGCCATCATCAGGTTAGGCGCTCGTTTGAACTCGACCCACATTCACTACCGCTTAACTGGGCGATCTGCCTAATTTCTCAACTGAGCGGCCTCGGTCAGGTCGACCGTTTCCGTGCTGCGGTACATGGCAAATACAATGCCCAGACCCAGGGCAATCTCCGCCGCCGCCACCGTAATGATAAACATGGCGAACACCTGTCCGGTCAACACGCTGGCGATGTTTTCTTGAATCCCCTGGGGGGCCACGTAACGGGCCAACGCCACCAGGGTCAAGTTCACTCCGTTGAACATCAACTCGATGGACATTAGAACGGTAATTACGTTGCTGCGGGCCAGCGCCCCGTACAGCCCGACGCAAAAGAGGAGAGCGGCGACAATCAGCATCGATTCCAGGGACATTCTAGGTCCCTTCCCGGCCCCGGGCCAGGGCCAACGCGCCAATCAGCGCGGCCAACAACAATACCGAGGCGGCTTCGAAGGGCAGCACAAAGTCGCTGATGAGCAGGTCAGCGATGCCCGCCCCCCGGACTTGGCGCCCCTCTTCGGGGCTGCTGACGCCAGCCGGTTCCAGCGTAGCGTCCGACACCCCGTTGACCGACTGGGTCTGCACCAGGTTTACCCGCTCCTGTTCCGGGCCGGTTATGAGACGCCAATCCGTCGAAACTGCCGTGACTACCATTACCGCCAACAACAGAGCGGGCATGGCCAACGCCAGTACTGGTAGCCGGTTGGGCAGGTTGCCGCGCCGCACGTCGGTGGTCAGCATCACCGCAAATATGAACAGGATGGAGATGGCCCCGACATAGATCAGCACCTGCACCACCGCCAGGAACTCGGCGCTCATCAACACGAAGAAACCGGCCACCGCGATGAAAACCAGAGCCAGCAGCAACGCCGACCGGAACAGGTCTCGGATCACGACTACTCCCACCGCGCCCCCAATGGCGACCGCCGCCAGCATCCAGAAAACTACATTCTGAAATAGATCCTGCAAGAACACCTAGCCGGTCTCGTGATGGGATTCTGGGGAGTCAACTGGGGGATGCTCCAGGCGCAAGCCCGATTTCTCCCGCTGGTGCCAGCGCCAGGACTCCCGGCCCACTTCCCGCCAGTCCAGGGGACGGCCGCCCCTGGGATCATAGCCCGATGCCTCAAGCTGGGGCCGAAAAAATGTGCTGGGGTGCTTGTCCGCCTGCCGTAAGTCTTCAACGTGCAGCACCATATTCTGACGGCTGTACCTGGCCTGCTCGAATCCGCTGCCCATAAACAGGCAGTCGTAGGGACATGCCTCGACGCATAAGCCGCAGAACATGCACCGCTGAATCTCAATATCAAAAACTTCCAGCCGGTATTTGTCGCCCTGTTTGGGCGCGGTCTCGCTGGGGCTGGTCACAATCTTGATGATGCCCAGCGGGCAATACTTGGCGCAGGACGCGCAACCGGTACAACGCTCTTCGTACCAGACAAACTCTTCCCCACGAAATCTGGGGTGCTGCTTGACCCGTTCTTCGGGATACTGGACGGTGGTGGGTTTCCTGGCCAGGTTTTTCAGGGTGACCATCAGCCCCTTGGCCATCGCTAGACCGTACATGCTATCTCACCTCCACCGTAGCGACCCCCGGAACCACCATCGCGGTAGGCCTGACCGAAGTCACTCTGGCCCGGTCCCCCACCAGGTTGCCCAGCAGGAAGATGCTGACCAGGGCCAGCGGGACATTGACCCCAGCCATGATCCAGAGGTCAATGGTGGCCAATGTCCCGGCAGCGTCCCGCAGGAAGAACACCTCCAGGGAGGTCGCCGCCAGGTTTATCAGGCTCAGGGGCAGCAGGAACTTCCAGGACAGGGCCATGATCTGGTCCACTCTCAGCCGGGGGTAGGTGGCCCTGACCCAGACGAAGACAAAAAGGACCAGCAGCGTCTTGAGCAGGAACCACAACCAGCCGATAAGCCCGGCAAAGGGCCCGACCCAGCCGCTGAGGAACAGGGTGGTGATGGTCGCCGCCGCCACCAGCATGGCCCCGGTTTCGGCGGCGAAGATCAACGCAAACTTGACGCCGCTATACTCAATGTGATATCCGGCGATGATTTCCGACTCGGCCTCGGCGACATCGAAGGGCGTCCGGTTAAGCTCGGCGGACATCCCGGTAAGAAACACGAACAGGGCCAGGGGCTGCACCAACAGGAAGGGTATCGCCTGGGCCTGCACAATCTCCGCCAGGGACATGGAACCCGCCACCATCACCACGCCCAGCAACGACAGCACCACCGGCACCTCATAGCTGATCAGCACCGCCACCGCCCGGGCCGCGCCGAACAGGGCGTACCGGTTGTTGGAAGACCAACCGGCCATGAATATCGCCACCGTATTCAAAGAGCCTATCGCCAGAAGGAACAGAACACCAACGTTCAGGTCGGCCAGGGCCGTGTTCTCGCTGAAGGGTATCACCGCCGTCATCAGCAACAGGGGCGCCATCATTACCAGAGGCACCAGGTTAAAAGTTATCCGGTCGGCGCCGGCGGGCATCAGGTCCTCTTTGGTCAACAGCTTGGCCAGGTCGGCGATGGGCTGCAACAAGCCGAAGGGCCCCCATCGGTTGGGGCCAATACGGTTGTGGAATCGACCCAAAAGCCGCCGTTCGAACCAGGTGACTAACGCCGCGCCCAGCAGGACGGCGTTCACCAGGATCAGCATGATCACCAGACCAGCGACCAGGTAGGCCAGCCAGCAGGGTAGGACCAGTCCCACGGCGTCGTAGATCACCCGATACAGCGCGTTCTGGAACAGGATATTGTCGGCAGCAAGTTGACAGTTCACCGATCAACTTCTCCCATGTTGATGTCCACGCTGCCCAGCGACACGATCATGTCGGCCAGCTTCCATCCCACCAGCAAGTGTTCGGTGACGGTCAGGTTAATCAACGACGGCGACCGTATCTTGCACCGATAAGGCGCGATACCGCCGTCACTAACCAGATAGAATCCCAATTCGCCTTTGGATGCCTCCACCCGTCCATAGGCCTCAGCCCCGGCCTGGGGCCGAATTACCAACGGCAGGTCCGCCAGTCTGACCGGGCCTGGCTCTAGCTGTTCCACGCACTGGTCGATGATGCGCATGCTCTGGCGTACCTCCTGCATGCGCACCCAGAAGCGGTCATAGTTATCCCAGTGACTCCCCACCGGTACATCGAACTCAACCCGGTCGTAGGCGTCGTAAGGGTCCATCTTGCGCCAGTCCCAATTGACTCCACTGGCCCGCAGCACCGGCCCGGACACCGAGCAATTGATGGCCAACTCCGGCGGCAGCGGGCTGACTCCTCGGGTGCGCGCCAGCAGAATCTCGTTTTCCAGTAAAAGCTGTTCAAATTCGCCGAACTCGATGGCGAAGTCGTGCATAAACTGGGTCAGGGCCGGCCAGAAGTCCGGCGGAGCGTCGGCGAAGACGCCACCCGGCCGCATGAAGCTCACGGTAATCCGAGCGCCACAGAGCATTTCGAACAGGTCAAGAATTCGCTCCCGGCTGCGGAAGGCGTACATCAGCGGCGTGCCGAAGGCTCCCAGTTCCTGAATGAAGAATCCCACCGCCACCAGGTGGCTGGCGATACGCTGAAGCTCGGCCACCAGCGTGCGCAGGAACTTGGCCCGCCGGGGTGGCTCTACGCCCAGCAGCTTCTCCACCGCCAGACAATAGGCCTGGTTGTTGATCATCGAGGAGGTGTAGTCCAGCCGGTCGGTGAGGGTGACCACCTGCACATAATTGCGCTCTTCGGCCAGCTTTTCGCTGCCCCGGTGCAGGTAGCCCAGAACCGGTTCGACTTCCAGGATTTCCTCGCCGTCGAAGGTTATCCGCAGCCGGAACACCCCGTGGGTGCTGGGGTGCTGCGGGCCGACATTGACGGTCATCGGTTCAGTGCGAATGGGCATGATGGATTACAAAAAGTCCTTGCGCAGGGGGTGGCCCACAAAGCCTTCCCACAGCATGATCCGCTTCATGTTGGGGTGGCCTTCAAAGCGAATCCCCATCAAGTCCCAGATCTCCCGCTCTTGAAAGTCGGCCCCCCGCCAGATCTGGTAGACCGAGGGCACCACCAACCCCTCCCGCCCGTAGACTCTGGCCTTCACAATGGCGGTGTGCCGTTGGTTCAGGGAAGTCAGGTGGTAGACCATCGCGAAATACTCGATGAAATCGACGGCGCTGACCGAGTTGAGATACTGAAAATCCAGGGCTTCATCTTCCTTCAGGAAGCGGGCCACTTCGGCGATGCGGGAAGGCTCAACCCAAACTTCGTCGCGGCCTTTGTCCTTGACCGAGTCGGGCAGGGCCTGCTCCAGCCGTTCTGCCAGTTGTTCCCCGGATAGGGCCTTGACCAGCATCAGGAGGAAAGGCCCTCCCGGTGTTTTTGCAGGTTATGGTATTTCTTGATCTTTTCGTGCAGCTGCATAATCCCGTATAGCAGGGCATCCGGTCGGGGCGGGCATCCGGGGACGTAGACGTCCACCGGAATTATGTGGTCAACCCCGGGCACTACGCTGTAGGAGCCGTAGTAGGGACCGCCGCTGGTGGCGCACACACCCATCGAGATGACCCACTTGGGGTCCCCCATCTGCTCGTAAATACGTTTAATCGGCACCGCCATCTTCCAGGTCACGGTGCCAGCGACGATCATCAGGTCGGCCTGGCGGGGCGAGGCACGGAAGGCTTCCATCCCGAATCGGGCGATGTCGAAGCGGCCCATCGCCGTGGCAATCATCTCGAAGGCGCAGCAGGCCAGACCAAAGGACACTGGCCACAGGGCCGACTTGCGGCCCCAGTTCACCAGGGCGTCAATGGAAGTCACGACCAGGTTGCCCTTCAAGTCGTCGGGCACGTCGATGATCGGTGCTTCAATCGGCTGAGCCGAGGCCGCGACCAGGTCAGTCACCAACTGGCCTTCACTGCGGTCGATGTCCCAGGTGCGATGGTGCAGCGGGCCGCCCTCGCGGGGATTTTCTACCATCCGCTCAGCTCCTCCATTCCAGGTCCCCCTTGCGCCAGGCGTAGGCCCAGCCCACCAGCAGTATGGCGACGAACACCGCCATCTCGATGAGGGCGAACAGTTCTAACTTGAGGAACCTGGTGGCCCAGGGGTAGAGGAACACCACTTCTACGTCGAAGATGACAAAGAGGATGGCAAACAGGTAATAGCGGAAGTTGAACTGGTTCCAGCGACCCCCAATGGCCTCCACGCCGCATTCGTAAGCCTCCAGCTTGACTGGAGTTGGGTTGCTCGGACGGAGGCCCACCTTACCAGCCAGGTTGGACATCAACATCATGCCGGCGGGAACCAGCACGGCAATGCCGGCAAAGATGGCGATCAACCCGTACTGACGGAAGTAGTCTTCAAGCATCAGTCTAACAACAAATCTTCAGTTCGCGACGCGCCGAAATTATATCACAGGGCCAGGGAAATCCGGTAGTGAAAAAGTGCACAATCTGGTTGCCGGGTCTGGATAACCCTCCCACGGGACGTTAGAATGGCATTCAAGGTCAATCAACCAGGCCCATCCAGATGAACCCTCAAAGCAAATACTGCAAGGCCAAAATCAATGGCCAAGATCAATGGCCAAGATCAATGGATACCAGCAGCCATTTTCTGCCCATGGAGCACCCGGAGTTGGCATTGCAAGAAATCAGGGATTTCTTTGACCATAACCGGGGAATTATGCTAGGGGAAAGGGTATGACCCAAAACCCGGGCCC
>DASTLM010000455.1:0-6178 GCA_035714945.1 Dehalococcoidia bacterium
AGCAGTCCCCCTATATGGTTCAGCACAATGGGCAGGTCGGGGACCGCCCGGGCAAAGTCGGCCAGTTCAGGCAATTGGGGGGCATACAACCAGCCCTCCAGGGAGAGTCCCATCCTGGCCAGGACCCGGGCCCCGTCCCGAAATGTATCACTGGCTAGCTGCCCGGGCCTATTGTGGGCGGCGGTGTTCTCAATCTCGGGATGCGGGTCCCAGGTGACCGAATGCCGAATCCCCCGGAACCGGTTGGGGCTGGCCGCCCGTAACGCCTCCAGCAGTGGCTCGACCCGGTTACCCAGGTTCAGGTCGGCGTGGCCAATGATGGCCGCCGCCGCCCGAGCCGGACCGTAGATACCGCTGGCGCTGGCCGCGGCCAGGCCCTGGACGAATTCAACCTCCCCGGCGGGACGCAATTCCGGTGGCCCGTCGGGCCGGTACATCGAACGACACTCGATGAACACAGTGGAGAGTACATTATGGCCGCTGGTGATGTCGGCTAACAGCTCATCCAACAAGTAGCGTTGGTAAGGGAGGCGTTCGGGTCTCAAGTCCCAGAAATGATGATGGGGATCGCAAATAGGCAAGTCTGGCTCCAGAGGGGGTTCCTGGGTCAGAGCGTGCCAGTCATTTCCACCAAAGGGCATTCTGGACCTCCCCTCAATATCTGATCGCAGAAATTGGCGGTCCAATCATACCACACGGCCAGCTAATACCAAATCGATCTAATTATGTCATGTATGTGTAGGGGCGCACCTGCGTGTGCGCCCTGGGCAGACACATAGGTCTGCCCCTACCGGCAATACACGGCACAACACATGAAATTGGTATAAATTATGTAAAGATGCTCTTAACACAAATTCTGAATGTCCGCTGCTAGCTGGGCCGACTCAGGCAGGAAGGGCAGCCAGCGCAAGCCCAACAGCAGGTACCGGGGTTTCACACATCAAATCCCCCGAGCCGGCAGGGCACGCCGCGCCCGTCAGAGCCCGTCCGTCTGAACCTACTGCGTGAAAGGCCATTAGGTCACAAGCGACATTCGGAAGCACCGGATGCCGCCCCGGCTGCTTCGCCCAGCGCAGCAAGACGCGCCGATTACGGTTCAGCCAACGGCAGCAGAAGCGGTGCATGGCGCTTGATCACCGCCCCCTCGTCCAGGGGATAGATCCAGAAGGGGACCAGGTCCGACGCCCCCGGGGGACGATCACGGGTGCCGAGCCGGAACAGAAGGTCCCATGGATCGGTCGCAAAGCCAGCGCCAGTCCCATCACGTGCGGTGAGGGCCTCCGGCCAATACCTGGTCGCCAGGTTACGCCGCACCGCGTGGACCTTATAGCGGTGGACCCGCCCCTCTCGCTGCTCCAGTTCTACCGGATTGGAGGGCAAGTCCCAGTGGACTATGGCGTGGCAGTAAGGGTGGAAGTCCAGGCCCTCCTGCCCGATGGAGGTGGTTACCAGGACGAAAGGCCAGCACGGCGAGCGGAGGGAGAGGGGGAGAGCTTGTTCTTCTGAATCCTCCTTCTTTGTGATACGCTGGTGATAAGCAAAAATAGCCAGTGTCTGGAGGAGAGCGATGCCCCGGCGCAGGTCTGCGGTGGACCTTGCTGTTTCCATACTGCAAGAAGCTTCCACCCCACTGACCTTTCAGGAACTGCTGGCCGCCGTGGAAGCGGTGGAACCCATCGTTACCCGAAACCCGGCCGCCACCCTGCGCGGCGCCATCAACAACACCCGCCTGATCCAGAGCGCCGGAGAAGGGCGGTACTGCTTCCTGCCTCGGGCGGTTATGGGCGCCACCGTCAGGCACGTGCTCCGTGAAGAGGACTTCCGTCGCGGCTACCTGGCGATGGAGCCAGACCTGCTCAGCGCCCTGTGGCCCGCCCGGCTCGAAATCCAGAAACGGCAAGACCGGGGCTCCAGAGAGTTCCAGCTTGCCGATGGCCCCAGTGTAAGCGCAGCCCTGGAGTTCTTCGGTGCGGGCCGCTGGGGTATCGGCATAGCCCAGGAGTGGACGGAGTGGCTGGCCGGGCAAGGGACCAGACCGGGAGACTCCCTGCTGTTCCACTTCTCAGAGAGAAGCCTGGAGCAAGCCCGGGTGTCCCTGGAACCCGCCGGCAAGCGGGATGAAGAAGGAGTCGCCCGCCGCAACCGGGCCGTGGCCGATCTGGCCCAGGAAGTCTGCGTCGCCTCGCCCAGCGACTCCCTTTTCGTCTCCGACCTGGCCGCCCGCCTGTTGGCCCGGGGCGCTTTCCGGGCCGACTGCGCTGCCGACCCGTTGTGCGCCGTCCTGGCCGGAGACCCTCGCTTCGACTTCGACGGCTCCAGCTTCGTGGGCCTGGCCCGGCGGATGGGTCCGGAGCGGCCCATCGCCGCCGTTGAGGCGGAGTTACTACAGCTTTTTCTGGGACCGTCGGACCCGGAGGCGGCTTTTGAGGTACTCCGGCTGATCGCGGAGGGAAGATATCAAGAGGCCCTGGATTGCATGAGGAAGGGAGGGTTTGTCCAGGAGGAGGAAGGCGAGGTCTACGTAGACCTGCGGGGGCCGCTGGGAGCCCTGCTTCTGGGGGCAGAACCCTTTCTCGATATTCCCAGCGGGAAGGAGCGCCGCCAGGAGCAGCTGGCGCGGGAGGTGTACACCTTCAAGGCGGCCTTTCAGGCCCGCCAGGGTTTCTGGCGGCGCATCGAGATACGGGGAGACCAGACCCTGGGGGAGTTGGACGCCCTGATGCGTTCCGCCTTCAATCACGATCTACTGGACCACCTGAGTGAGTTCCACCTGGCCCGGGGCGGCCGCTGGCAGTCCCAGGGCCTGGGCTACCATAGCCCAGCCGATGATGGTGAGGGAGACGACGTGATCGTGGGAGACCTGGGCTTGCAGCCGGGGGAGCGGCTGATGTACGTCTACGACTTCGGGGACTACATCGTCCACCAGCTTACCCTGGAGCGGATTGGCGCAACCGAGGCGGAGGTGGAGTATCCCCGGGCGGTGGCCCGCAACAGGCCCCGTTACCGGTATTGTGGGCTATGCCGGTCCCGGGGCCGACGGGAGCTAGCCACCTGGATATGTATCGAGTGCTCCGAAGTGGAAGGGCGCGAAGTGCTGGTCTGTGAGGAGTGCCGGCACCGGGACCACGAGGACCACTATACTCAGGAAGTGGTCTACTGAGCCGTAGGGAGCCGCTTCTCCGGGGTTGGTGGCCACAAGGAAGGTTAGCACTACACTCATGACGCCAGTGGTGTCTGAGAAATTCAGCCGATGCCATCCGAGGACGGGGGATGCACCTTCTTTGCCAAAGAGTGGGTTGTTGATGACCATCGCCCAGCTATGGCGATCAACTACGGTGTCGGCAGAACTCTTGGTGGTCGACGGCGGACCGCAACGAAAAAATATGCGCCTGGTTGCAACTTCTGGATTTCTCCACCCATTTTCGAGAGCCAGCTCTGGTACACTTGCCTCAGTCCCTCCGCCACCTCCAGCAACATTAGGGGGCAGGAGCGTTGCAGGATTTCCGGCCGCGCACTAACGAAGGAGGGGCGTGCCAGGCCTACGCCGTTGCGGTCAATGCCGCCATTGCTGGAAATGCTGCGCCCTTCGGCTGAAGAACCGGGGCCTGCGCTATCCCCTGTCGGCGCTCCTGGCGTTGGCCGGCGCGGCCATGTTGTGCGGCTACCGGTCGTACAGCGCCATAAGCAAATGGGGTCGCAACTATGATCCCGCCTTTCTGCGGGCGCTGGGACTTACTTGTTATCTGTTGATGACCGGCCTCTCGGCTAGTATTGCCTTCATTCCCAGGATTTCCTGCCCAGGATTTCCTGCCTCAGCTTGGCAACTTCGGCTGGCAACTCTGCCAGCGAGTCCTGGGCATCAGCCAGGGCTCGGAGTGCCTCGCCTGGCTTCGGCCTTGACACCGACGTACCAGTGTGGTCAAATGTGGCTACCCGAGGGAGTTCAAGTCCCCCTCCACTAACACGCCCCTGTAGCTCAGAGGATAGAGCGGCGGCGTCCTAAGTCGCGCGTCGGGGGTTCGAGTCCCTCCAGGGGTACCACGCAGGAGCGTAGCTCAGTCTGGCCAGAGCGCTGGTCTCCAAAACCAGTGGTCGCGGGTTCGAATCCTGCCGCTCCTGCCAATTTTCAGCACGGAATGAGGGCCTCCGGAACTCCCGGGGGCCTTATTTTTTGGGATTTGCTAACCATTTGCTAACGGGACTCCTTCGCAGGCTACAGAATCGAGGGCCAATCCCAACTCAAACTTCATGGCGACTTCCCTTTGTGACTCGCTAAACAGATGGCCATAGATGTCCAATGTGGTGCTGATGGTCGAGTGTCCGACCCGGTCCGCGATGTGTTTACTGTCCACGCCTAACTTAATCAGCCTGGAGACATGGGTGTGCCGGAGGTCGTGGAACCGAACATTGAGGCCGGCCTTCCGGGAAATCTTAGCGAAGGCGTGAGTTATGGTATTGGGCAACATCGGCTGCCTCTCTGCATTTGAAAATACTAGGTCAGTGTCGGACAGCGTAGATCCAATCAAATGCATGTCAGCTTCTTTACTTTCCCGGTAAGCCTTCAACGTCAACACCGCAGTTGGTGAGAGGGTCACCGTGCGCTTACTCCGGGATGTTTTGGGTTGTTGGAATATTACCCGTCCGCCAGGAAGCACATGCAGGACCTGATTGACGGTCAATGTCTCGGAATTGAGATCGACGTCACTCCAACGTAAACCGAGAAGTTCGCTCCTTCTGAGCCCGGTAAAAATCGCCAGATGTATCACCGGGTAATAGATGGTTCCTCTGGTAAGGTCCAGGAGCCGTTGGATTCCTGCATCATCCAGGGCATTCATTTGATTGCGTTCTACTTTTGGCGGATCGACTGCCTGAGTCACGTTCCGGCCAGCCAGGCCCCACCTGACGGCGTGATTCAGCGATTCACACAGGACCCGGTGGTGGTGTTTTACCGTCTGAGGTGACAGCCCCTGGTCCAATGCCTGCCGGTAGTAATGCTGTAAGTGGAGGGGTTGAAGTTGACCGAGCACCTTGTTGCCTAGAGAAGGGATCAGATGCTTGTCGACGATTATTCTGTACCCTTCAAAAGTGGTGGGACGGACATTAGTTTCGGCGTAATCCTTGAGCCACTGGTGCAAAAATTGTCCCACGGTCAATTTGCCCTGGGGTACGAAGCTGCCCGTATTTAATTGGTGTTCCAACTCGGCCAGCTTTGCCTCGGCTTGTTTCTTGGTACCCCTGACGGTGAGGGTTTTCTGCCGCCGCCTGTTGGTTACCGGGTCTCGGTCTAGTTCCAGCCAGATGGTCCATGATCCTTTGGCCCGCTGCTTCAAATGTCCTCGCATGATCAATTACTCCTGGTTGCTGATTCTCTTCTGTCTTGCGTGATCCCGATTGGCGGCTTTTTTCCCGCAGGCAAGGCAATAGTTTCTGCGACTGGCCGCCGGTCTGCGGTTAGGTGTATATGGCGTTCCGCAAGCCGAGCAAATAGCGATGGCATCACTTCTCAATACCGCAAATGCCAGTTGGCAGGCTAAAGCCCCCAGCAATGAATTTGAAGAAGACAACTCTATCTTCGGTTCCGCTAATTTCCAATTGAACGCGAGACGAATCCCCGATCCGACGAGCATCGCATCGATTAACCACCCCAATAGGAGCTTTTGCAAGTTGGCCAGACCAGCGAGTTCGTTCTTTGGACTCCGAATAATATTCTCCGAATCCTTTTCTCTGCGCTTATCTTCAGCCAATATGCTGCGACGGATCGCGTTCAACGCAGAGTCTGGCACTGCGCTAAGGAACTGGTGCGCGTACTTGTCCAGGACTGCTTCGAACCAGTCGTCCTGCTCTCTGATTTCGATGGAAAAAATTGTTGACCAATCCGCATTCTTTCCGGGTATTCCTTGATGCAAGTTGGCCGAAATCGACAAGATCGCCCTGGCCATTCGTGAAAATATGCGCCAGGTAGATATGCTTTCAAGATAGCCTTCCTGGCAGTCCTCCCGGCAACCTGAAAAGGGAACCCCATGCTTACAAACTCCCAGTACACCCCACTTGCCAGCGAATTGCATAATTCTCTCATCTGGACTTTCGGACAGGTTGATGAACTCGTCGAGTAACCTCCGCAGATCAGGATTGCTCAATACTTGGCCGTTGCTATTATCGAATGCCATTTGGTAGTCGA
>DASTLM010000456.1:0-8466 GCA_035714945.1 Dehalococcoidia bacterium
GGCGCTGATGCCGGCGCCAGCACCATGATCCAGGGTGCCAAGCGACCTCCTCCAGGGCAGGCCGCAATATCTCATGAAGACACCATTGCCTCTAGCAGCCCATAGCCTCGGCAATGCCGGAGGAGGCAACAGCCGATCGAGGGAAGACGCACCCCGCTGCTAATCGGGTGGTTGTTTGCACCCGGGTCTCGGACCCCGGTCAGGTAACAGGGCACTCCCTCACCCCAAAGCAAATCGCCGGATATCGCCGCTCTGAAGCAGGTAGTTACTCCCTTTGTCCCCATCGAGAGCTGTTTTGTTGGACGATCCCTGGGGTTCCCAGCACCAGGCCACCCAGCGATATGGCATAGGCCAGGAAGCACAGGACCAGGCTGGGCTTCACCACATGAATAACCATCAAAAAAGCCAGAGCTACACCTCCCGTGAGCAAACCCAGGCTGAGGATGATGAACTTCATGAGGCCGGCAGCCCGCTCTGGTACAGCCAGCATGCCACCAGGTGCCCTGGCTGAAGTTCAAAGTCAGGCGGCTCCTGCACTTCGCAGAGCCCTCGGATGAAGGCCGGACACCGGGGATGGAACCGGCACCCGGACGGAGGATGTAGCAGGTTGGGAGGCTCCCCTGGCGGGACATCCTGGAAAGTGGCGGCGTTGGCGCCGTCGGGGTCAGGAATCGCGGCAATGAGGGCCCTGGTATACGGGTGCAGCGGACGGTCTAGCAGCTCATCTACTGCTGCCTGCTCCACTATCTTGCCGGCGTACATCACCATGATGCGCTCGACGAAGTAGCGCGCCGTGGAAAGATCGTGGGTGATGTAAAGCAACATCAGGTTGTGGAGGCGTTGCAGGCCCTGGAGCAACTCCAGAATCTCCACCCGCACTGACGCGTCCAGCATGGATACCGGCTCGTCGGCCACCAGCAGCTTTGGCTTCATGATCATTGCCCGGGCGATGACCAGACGCTGCTGCTGCCCTCCGCTGAGCATATGGGGGAACTTGGGGAGGAACTCCTCCACCGGGAATAGCTTCACTTCCTCCAGCGCCTCCCGAATGCGCGGCTCCCGCTGCGACCGGCGGCTAACTTTGTTGATGACCAGAGGCTCTCCCAGGATACGGCGCACATTCATGAAGGGGGGCAGTGCCCCATAGGGGTCCTGCTGAACGTAGCCTACCTGGGACCGGTACCCGTGCATCTCTCCCCCCCTCAGCTCACCCAGGTTCTTACCAGAAAAGACCACTTCTCCCGCGGACGGGCGGTAGAGGCCCAGGACAGTTCGAGCTAACGTGGATTTGCCACAGCCGCTCTCTCCTACCAGGGCGACGGCCTCTCCCGGTCCGAGGCTAAAACTCACACCGTCGACTGCCCGCACCACCCCGGCCCGGCCAAAGCCCCACCGCCTGAGCTCAAACCACACGTGCAGATCCCGGACTACCAGAGAAGGCTCAGCCTGCATGACTGCCTGCATTACTGTTGGCGGGATATAGCCAGCATTTCACCCACTGCCCCGGTTCCACCTCTACCAGGGGTGGGTCCTCCTGACATCGGTTGAATCGGAATGAACATCGAGGGGCAAAGCGGCAGCCGGCGGAGGGGTTGATGAGGCTTGGTGGCTGTCCCGGTATGAACTCTGGCCTGCTCCCGCCACGAAGTCGGGGCACGCTGGTCATCAGTTTCTTCGAGTAAGGGTGCAGTGGTCCCGGAAAGAATCCAGCAGCATCGCCGAGCTCCACCAATTGTCCGGCGTACATTACCGCGATCCGGTCCGCCAGTTCACTGGAAGTAGCGACGTCATGAGTTATGAGAAGAAAGCTGCTTCCCACCTCTTTTTTAATGCCCTTGAGCACGTTCATGATATTGGCCTGGGTCAACACGTCCAGGGCCGAAGTAGGTTCGTCCATTATTATCAGGGGTGGGTCGGCAACCAGGGCCATGGCAATGACCACCCGCTGCCGCATGCCCCCACTCAGCTCGAACGCGTAGCGGTCCAGGAAGTCCACCGGCACCCCAACCAGTTGTAACGCCTTGCTGGCCCGCTGCCTGGCTTCTTCCCGGTTCAATCGCCGGTGAGTTACCAGGGGCTCCATTACTTGCTCGCCCACCTTGATCACCGGATTCAGGGAATTCATGGCCGCCTGGGCTACCAGCGATATGCCGGACCAGCGCACCTCCCGGCGGAAACGGTCCTCGTTCAGGGACATCAGTTCCGCGCCGTTGAGAAACACTTGCCCGGTATAGGTATGTACGTTGCGGGGCAGCAGCCTCAATATAGCCCGCGCCAGAGAACTCTTGCCACAGCCGGACTCTCCCAGGACGGCCAGCGCCTGGCGGTGGCCCAGGGCAAAGCTCAACCCATCGACGGCCTGGACCGCGCCCCTGGTAGTGCGGAAGTAGAGGCGGAGGTCCTGCACCTGGAGGAGTAGCGGCGCCCCGGCTTTCATAACTCCCTCAGCCTGGGGTTGAAGATACGGTCCAGCGTAAAACCCACCAGGGCAAAGCCCAGGCCAGTGAGCATCAATAGCATGGCGGGTCCCAGCACCCAGTAGTAGTATCCCTTGTAAAGGGCGCCGTTCTGCTGCGCATCGTTGAGCACCTTGCCCCAGGTGGGAAGCACCGGGTCGCTCAGTCCCAGGATGGCCAGGGAAGCTTCCAGAAAGACGAAGGAAGGGATCAGAGTAACAAATCCCGGCACCAGCACCGGGATGACCCGGGGGACCATATAGAACAGGATAATGCGCCGGTTACTGGCCCCGTAGGCCTGTGAGGCCTCGATGTAGGGCGACTCTTTCACCTGCAAGAAGATGGCCCGGTACACCTTGATCGATGCGGAGAATACCCCCAGCAAGATGACAATTCCCAGTATTACCCAGATGCTGCGGGTGTATAGCGTCCCCACCAGGATGAGAATGGGTAAGGCCGGAAGGATCAGGTTCAGTTCCGTGATCCGCTGAATGGACGCATCGGCCCACCTTCCGTACCAGACCCCCATGGCAGCGATAATCAGGGTGGTAACGCTGGATCCAACAGCAGCCAGCAGGCCAAAGGCCAGAGCAACCGCCGCCCCCCACAGCAGCGCCACCGTAATGTCCCGGCGTAGATGGTCTGTGCCGGCCAGACCGTGTACCTTGCCGTAGACCACCAGTCTAGCGTCCAGATCGGTCCCTGCTTCAAACAGCAACGCCTCTACCAGCAACTGATACCGGCCCTGGAGAGGCTGCGGGCTCTCCCTGGCCGGGTCGGCAAAAAGAGCTACCTCCGGGGACTGACCGCCCAGTTGACGGGCCAGTCGCCGGTCCAGAGATATCGAGTACCTCTCCGATGACTCTACGTTCTGTTCCCCCAGCGACAACATTCTGCCGTCGGGAGTCAGCCAGAACAGGGATGCGTGGGGAGGCCGCTCTCTGGACCTGGCGTCGAAGAAGAGATTTAACTCGCTAGGGAAGTCATCATAGGGATAGTCGAAGTCCAGGGAAATCTGGACTGTATTCACGCTGTCGGACCCTCGGCCTGATCGCTTGGTTGCCCCTTCCCGGCTGTCCACGATGATGGTCTCGGGCAGGTTGCGCCCCGGGAAAAGGTTCACCCAGCCCGGCTGGGCGTTCCTGGGGTAATCGATCCAGACGCCCTCGCCTCCCCGCCAGAGCCTCTCCGCCTCACTGTAGGGGATGGCGATAATTCCATAGAGTGCCAGGCCCACCAGGGCCGCAATGATGGCCAGCCCCATCAGGGCGGAGGTGTAACGGGGCACTTCGCGCCAGGAGTTCATCATTGCCGGTTCTGTCCGCCGATCTTCACTCTGGGATCCACCAGGGCGTAGACGATATCCAGCACCAGGACCGTCAGGGCCAGGAGGTAGGCGTAAATCACCACCGAGGCCACGATGACCGGAATGTCGAAATGGCCGATAGCCTGGAACAGCAGCCGGCCCAGGCCTGGCCAGTTGAACACGGTCTCCAGGATGACGGCGCCACCCCAGAGGCCGATAACCCCCAGCGCGAAGTTGGTTATGATCGTAGGCAGGGTTGGCCGGAGAATGTACCGCCGCTCAATGGTCCCTGAGGGCAGCCCTTTGGCCCGGGCCATTTCTACGTAGTCCTCGCTGGCGTAGATTAGAAAGAAGGTCCTCCAGGAGTATACCGAAAGGAAGATGGAGCTGATAGCCAGGGCGGCCACCGGCAGTATCATGTGCTTCAAGACGCTCCGAGCGTAGGCCAGGGTGGTGTCCGGGGGCGGAGCATCCACCATACCGCCAAAGGGAAGGATGCGCAACAAGGATGCAAAAATAAGGATCAGGAATATGCCGTAAAACCAGGAAGGAGCGGCAGAGGTAGGAGCCAGGGCCACCACCACCTTGTCCAGGAAGCTTCCATAGCGTCGGGAGAGGAAAAGGGCCAGGAAGATGTCCACAAAGAAAAGCATCAGGAAGGTGGAGGCAAAGAGCAGAAGGGTGGCGGGAAGGCGCTCCAGCAGGATGAGGCGTACCTGGCGGGAACCGCTGTCGCTGGTAAGTTGCTCGGCACGTCCCAGGTTCAGGGAGAGGGCGTCGGTCAGGTAGGTAAAGCTGCGCCAGATAAAGGGCCGGTCCAGTCCCAGTCGCTGGACCTCTACCTGCACTTGCTGGTTGATTACCCGCTGGACCTCGCTGGGAGGCAGGGACTGAAGCTCCCGGTCGAGCAGAATCCTTCCACCTACCGACTCCCGCACCTGGGCGATGCGGATGTTGTCCACGTGCCCGCCCATGTTGGTGATGACCACCGTCAGGTATACCCCCACCACTACGGTAATGGCCAGGGCCACCGCCCGCAGGAGGACGTACTGGGCCACCCGGGCAAAGGTGTTAAACACAACAACCCCCGGCCAGCCCGAAGGCCATCGAACCCGGGAAAGGGATAATCTGGCCATGGCATCCCTCTGGTGATGCAACCTTTGCCGATTTACGGGCCGATGGTCACGAAGGAGAAGGTCGCAAAGGACGGGATACTTACCAATCGGGACACGACCACCACCTCAAGACGGGTTGACCCCACCTCCAGGTCGGCGGTCTGCTCCGGGGTGAGCTTCACTTCCCACACACCATCCGACGTCGGCTGGGCATCGGCCACCGTTACCGGTTCTCCCCGGGCGTCCAGGACCAGGAAACGGGCGAATTCCACGTCGTCCACGGCGTAAGGCTCACCCTGGAAGGTTACATTCACCTGGAACCGGGCTGCCTCCCCGCTGGCAATCCTGACCGGACCGGAAATATCAACCTCGGGAATCCTGGGCTCATTGAAGAGCTCCCACTTGTCCGGCGGGTCCGGGAACCGGTCAAACCGGCGAATCACCAGATTTTTCTCTACAGTATGCACTGAAGACAGATAAAAAGGCCCCTGGCCCACCCAGAAATGGCCCCGGGCCCGGTGCCACTCGCCCAACCGCCGGTATCGCTCCTGAGCCTGGGCGGCGCTGATGTACTGGCCAACGGCCTTCTGATAGGGGATGAACCCCTCCTGCTGAGCCTGGGTATTATACCGCTCAAGGATGGGCAGGCTGGGGCCGGCAATGTAGCTCATCCACTCCACCTTGAGCTGGTCTGCCTTGCTGGAGGAAAAAGCCAGCTTCCGGTCCCGTTCCGCCAGAATACCCAGCGCCAGACTGGGCCAGGGTGTGGAGGTAAACAGGTAGCCAGCTCGGGAACCGGCGATGGTCTCGGCATCAGGAAAAATCTGGTTGCTGTATACCTCTACCACCAGGGGGTCTTCCTGCACAATCCTCAGTCCCCGGAAGTGTCCCAAAAATGTTTCCAGGGAGGCCACCTCCGCTTCATCATAGAGGGGGCTTTCGGGCTTACCCCGATCAAGGCCCACGATGAAGCTGACCACCATATCCCCCAGGGACATCTTGCTGCCGTCGTGCCACTCTAATGAATACAGGTCGTCTTGGTAATGGATTACCGTCCTGGTGCGGGCGGTCAAGCCTTCTGGATGTTGCTGGCCAACGGTGATAAAGCGCTCCTCGGCGGCGTCCCAGTTAATCCACGTGTCGTCCGGCACCTGGATAGCGGGTACGAAGCTCAAGGTCAGCCAGTCAAGGGTTTGGGTAACCGGCGTTCCCTCCTCAAGGAACACCTCGGCACGCTCCACCCGCTGGGGCCGGGGCAGTCCGGTGAAGGGGTCTGGTAGAGTGGCACTATCGTTGGTGGCGCCGATAATCATCACATCATAAAGGGAGTTACTGCCGGCCAGCGGGTTCCAGGGCGCGGTCAGGATGCTGGGAGTCCCGAATTTCACTCTCCCGTCTGCTGGCTGCTGGCCGGTAAAACTCACAGTGTAGGGCCAGAGCAAGGAGCCCGAAACTCCCCCAGCCAGGTCGGCAGCCAGGTCGACCTCCTTCCGCCGCGGCCAGACGTTGATCGTGTCCACCAACCATACTCGGGCCGAGTCCTCCAGGGCCAGCTCCAACGCCCGGGCCATCAGGCGCTGACGCTCCTCCCAGGTTGGATAATCACGACTGGACAGAAGTCCCGCTACTTCGTCCAGTTCTGGCGCCGGTTGGTAGGCCTGCCAGAGGGGGTCGGGCAGGCCCCGGGAGGTGTAGAAGAAGCCAAAGTTGCCCGCCTGGTCCCGACTGATGGCGGTGGAAATCCAGCCTCCGGTGTAAAGGTGCCAGTCCCCCTGGCCGGGATCTCCAGTAGCCCAGATGGGAGAGGCCTCGGCGGCAGTCTTGTACTGCCGGTCCACGGTGAACCCCAGGTCCTCCAGAAGGGTGGCGACGTAGTCCCCGCTCTCTCGTCGCTCATCCTCGGTGCGAATGAGAAAGATAAGCCGCACCGGGTTTCCTTGATAGCGCCACTGGCCACCTTCCAGAATGGCCCCTAGCTTTTGCATCTCCGTGGTGATGACGGTTCTCGCCCGCTCCGGGTTGTATTGATATCGTATCTCCAGCACCTTGGCCACGTCGGACAAACGAGCGTAATCGGGAAAGGTGGTGTTCAGGGGCAAGTACCTGGGCACCGCCAGCCCCCCATAAATTTCTTCTACGATATGGTCGCGGTCCACCAGCCAGTTCATGGCCTCTCGGAGGGCCGGGGCGTGAAAGGGGTTGAGCTCCCCGGTGGCCGGGAATGTGGGCCCCACTGGGTTGAAGGTTAGCTCGGTGTATGACCCATAAGAAATCTCGTGGGCCATCACTGGGGAATTCCGGATGCGTTGCTCCCGGGCGGGATCAGAGGTGCCGGTGGCATACAAATGGGCTTCGCCAGCTTCGATCATACCCAGGGCTTTGTCGAAGTCGGGCTCCTCGAAAAAGACCACTTCCTCCACCGATTGCGGTCCTTCCGGAGCCACCCCGGCGGTTGACGGTAGTGTTGGCCCCGATTCCATAGAAGCAATCCGGGTCGGAGCAGGCTCCCCGGCGGGCGCTATAGCCTGGGGAGATGTTGCTGTTGATCCGGCCCGGGTGCAGCCAACTACCAGGCTGGTGAGCACAAGGGCAATAACCAACAATAGGCCGATGATGAACTTCTGCTTTTCCACGGCCTCGCCTGCTCCTGATGTTGGACTGATGGCCTGTGCTCAGCCGGACGGGTAGTCACCGGTAGTCTACGGACGTCTCCCGGTAACGACGGCGTGGGTGGGGATGCCAGGAGCAAAAGATTCCAGGCATTCCACGGCCATCTCCAGGGCGCGCCGGACGCCGTTCTGGGTTATGCCCCCAACATGAAGAGACAGGACGACGTTGTCCATTCGGGTATAGGGATGGCCTGGCGGCAGAGGCTCTGGCTCAAGTACATCCAGCCCGGCCCCGGCAATTCTATTTTGCTCCAGGGCCTCTGTCAAGGCAACCTCGTCGACCAAACCGGCGCGGGCTGTGTTTACCAGGGCCGCTGTCCGCTTCATCAGTCCCGCTTCTTTACGCCCGATAAGCCTCTCATGCCTTTACCCAGGATTCATCTCAGCGTTTGCGGATTCCCAGAAGACCACACATGGTCAGGGCCTCCCCACGGTGCAGCTGGTTAATGCACCCGCCCGTGATGAATGAGGAAAAACTGTAGCGCATCCATATTTTTCCCTATTAATATCTGCATAACGTTGACGAGTGCGCGTAATGTATATTACCAATCGTAATTGTGTCAACCGGCATTGGTTAATATTGTCAGGAGCGATGTACTCATATGGCCTATATTTCACTTTCTCGGGAACCAGTTGGTGTGGCGAAAATCTGATGATTTGAGTCCCACGGAGTCCAGCGCATGGCAGTTGACGAAGAATTTAATACTTTCTATTTAACAGTCTGGGCAGCAAAGGACCGTGGTACAGCCGGAAATGTCGATGGTCGGCGTTGGAATCGGCGCAGGCGTGTTTGGCAATCTCATTATTTTGTATTTATTGCCGAGATTGGATCTGGGACATGTTGATTCAAGGTAATCTGGGGGGCACCGGATAGAAAGTACCATCCCTCCCGTTGACCGGCCTGGACTCTTCCCCTGGTA
>DASTLM010000457.1:0-3016 GCA_035714945.1 Dehalococcoidia bacterium
AGCACGGTGGTCGACTTTGTCAACCGCCGGGAGACCTTCGTGGTGGGACATCGGAGCAGCCTGGTCAATCCATAAAGAGGTCTTACCCTTTTCGAGGGGTACTTTTCGTGGGGTATCTTTCGTGGGGTACCTGGGGTCAAACCCCAGGCACCCTTCTGGTTGCGTGCAACGCAAAGGGTTTCGGGCCTACGGTCAACCCGAACACTTCCTCCTCCGATATCGGGGGAGCCACACCCCGAAACTGGAACCGGTGAAGCAACCTGCTGGCATGAAGCCAGACCAGGATTTCGCCGAATTGACGCCCCGGGCAGGACCTTCCTCCAACTCCGAAGGGGATGAAGGCGCCGCTGGTCATCGCTGATGCCGGGGAACCATCATCCTGGGGCAGAAATCGATCGGGAACGAACCGGTCCGGCCAATCCCAAAATCTGGAATCATGGTGGATCGAGTACAAATTCCCCAGCACCTGAGCACCTTCCGGGATCGTGTAACCCCCAACTTCGCAGGTGACCGCGGCCTTGTGGGGCAGGGCCAGGGGACCGACGGTGCGGTATCTCATGTTCTCAAGAATCACGGCGTTGAGGTAAGGTAGACGTACTCGGTCTTCGACGGTTGGGACACTATTCGGCCCGATGACCCGGTCCATCTCCTCGTGGATGCTCCGCTGAATCTCCGGCCGGTTGGCCAGGATTAGCAGCAGCCAGGTCACCGTCTGGGCTGATGTGTCGATGCCTGCCATCATCAGGTTGGAAATCAGGAGTATCATCGACTCTTCGGTAAGTTCCCCGGCTGCTTGCTTGGCCAGCATTAAATCAACGAGACAGGCAGGGTTCTCAAGGTCAAGATCAGGCCGTGCCCGGACGCCATTGATCAGGTATTCGATGATGTCGTCGATGACTCGCGACTGCTTCTTCGCTTCAGAAATCGTGCCATTGGGCATTATTCCCAGCCATGGAATGTAGTCCGCCAGGTTAGTCGCAGTGGCGTTCCGAAAGGTCCAGTAAACTCCTTCAAGCAATTCTGTTTGTTTATCCTCGAAGTCGCTGGTGTCGTCTTTCCTGCCGAAGATAGCCCGAAACATGATCATAGAGTTGCTACGAGACAACATTTCCGTGGGTTCCACTGGGTGCCCAGAGTCGCTCTTCTCTCCAACTTCTGCCACCAGCAGGCTCACGACCTCCTCCACGTGCTGCTCGCGGATTTGCTGGAGGTTTCTCCGGCTTAGCAACTCTCGATTGGCGAAGCGCTGCATCTGCCTCCAATGCTCGCCATACGGAGCCATCGCCAGGTCCCTGCCGTGATGGGTCAGAATACCCATGATCTGACTCAGCCATCGGTCGGACAGCTCGGTCTTATCGAAGGCTTCCTTCAACAAAACTGGATGACTGATCACAACGGTAGGTACACTACCGAAGCGCAAAAGGCAGATGTCGCCATATTCCCTGGCGAAACGGTCGATACGGAGGTGAGGATCATTTCTGACCGCCAACAAGGACCCCAGGACGGGCAGACCTTTTGGTCCAGGAGGTGACTTTTTTGACGAAGATTCATTCATAGCATTCACCCTTTTGCATAGCATTCACCCTTTTGGCGGCAAGTCACTCACGACACCGAGGTCGCACCGACGGCATGCCGCCAGGAATTATTGTATCAGCTTCTTTAGTTGTGCCGGCTTTCGGTGGATACAGCCGTCTGGCGGCCTTTATCCGGGTGATCATGCCCTTATCCTTCTCTGGTGTCGTGGCAGTAGTGGTGTTTACCTTCTCGCTAACCCTGCACGAGTTCATCTATGCCTTGACCTTCATCTCTTCGTCCGAGGCTCGGACCGTCAGTGCCGGGGTACCCACCGAGTTGATCCGTGGCGATGTTTTTTACTGGCAGTCATTGATGGCGGGAGCCGTCGTCGTCGCACTACCAGGGGCCATCGTCTACAGTTTCTTCCTGGACCGACTGGTCGCCGGATTTACCGGTGGGGCGGTCAAAGGATGATTCCAACTCCCTCGATTGAGCGAGACCGGGCGTCAATTGCCGAATTCGTTACCGAGTTACGGATCGCCGGACCTGAGAATTTCTCCTTGACTTTTGCCACCACTAACGTTAGATTCTGCCTGTCCACCGATTCATGTGACCACCTACTCCTAAGGAGGGCCCGTGATACCACGCCGTTTCAAGTACCTGTCCCCGACCAGCCTGGACGAAGCCGTCACCATGCTGGGCGACTACGGCCCTGAAGCCAAAGTGCTGGCCGGGGGCCAGAGCCTGATTCCCATGATGAAACTGCAACTGGCCGCTCCGGCCTGCATTGTGGATATCAACCGGATACCCGGGCTGGAAGAACTCTATGAGGACAACGAGGTCCTGCATATCGGCAGCCTCACGCGAGAGAGAGTTTTGGACGCCTCCCAGTTGATCCGCACCAGATATCCCATCCTCCACGACACTGCCGCGGTTATCGCCGACCCCCTGGTGCGCAACATGGCGACCGTCGGCGGCAACCTGGCCCACGGCGATCCGGCTAACGACCACCCGGCCACCATGCTGGCCCTGGGCGCCCAGGTAACCACTCGCGGCCCGGAGGGAGAGCGAACAATTCCTTTGTCGGAATTTTTTGAAGGCCCGCTCACCACCGCCCTCAAGGAAGCGGAAATCCTCACTGAAATACAGGTCCCAGCGCTGCCGCCGGGCAGCGGCAGTGCCTACCTCAAGCTGGAACGGAAGGTGGGGGACTATGCCACCGCCGGAGTGGCCGCCGTGATCACCATGAGGGATGGCGTGTGCCAGAGAGCGGGGATCGGGCTGACCAACGCCGGTCCTACCCCGATCAAAGCCGCCGCCACCGAGTCGTTTCTGGTCGGCAAGCGGCTGGACGACGACACCATTAGGGAAGCCGGGCGACGGGCGGCCCTGGAGGCCCACCCATCGGCAGACCTGCGGGGGCCTGCAGAGTACAAGCGGGACATGGTGAGAGTGTTAACCGGTCGGGCCATCCGCCTGGCCCTGGCCCGCATCGGTCAGG
>DASTLM010000458.1:0-6453 GCA_035714945.1 Dehalococcoidia bacterium
ATGACTTTGTCACCCCGGCGTTTATCAAATACGCCCTGCCTCTGATCGGCAGTCCCCTCCCTCGGTCCGGCCGGGTTTTTTCCTGAGTGCCCGGACCAGGCTTGCGCTCAGGTCGGCACGGGGAGTAATGCCGGGGAGTAATGCCGGGGAGTAATGCATCGAGACGATCTAACCAATACAACTTCGTCTAGTGTATACTGCGGGGGTTCAGTCATCAGCCAACACGATCAGCCAAAACCACCAGCGGCCATAACCACCGGACAGAACGGACCCGGGAGGCGGCATGCTCAATCCCGTCCAAGCAGCCCATCTGCGCATAGATCATCAGCCAAAAGGCCGGCAGCGTAAAGACCTGGCGCTGATGGCCCACTTGATGCGCCGGGCTGGTTTTGGCGCAACCCTCGACGAACTGGAAAGGCGCTGCGACCAGGGGTACCAGTATACCGTGGAGGAGTTGCTGCACCCGGAGGAGGCCCCACCCCTGGAAGAAGATATCCTCCGGCGTTACCACATCGACCAGAACAGCCTCATGCTGATTGAAAGCTGCCAGGCTTATTGGCTGTACCGGATCATCAACACCAACGCTCCCCTGGAAGAAAAAATGTCCCTGTTCTGGCACGGCCTGTTCGCTACCGCCTACGGGAAACTGAACCACGCCAAGGCCGTGGTCAATCAGACCAACATTTTCCGGCGTCACGGCCTGGGCCGATTCCGCACCTTACTCATCGAGCTCTCCCGGGACCCGGCGATGATCTTCTGGTTGGACAACAAGGACAACCGCCGGAAAGCGCCCAACGAGAACTATGGCCGCGAGTTACTGGAACTATTCACCATGGGCATTGGCAACTACACCGAAGACGATGTGCAAGCCTGCGCTCGCGCCTTCACCGGCTGGACGATCGTCAACGCCGAATACATGAGCGCCCGGGCGTCCCGGGACTCGGTCTGGCCTCACGGGCGGCTGGACTGGCAGTTCATCTATTGCCCGGAAGACCATGATGATAGTCTCAAGACCTTCCTGGGCCAGACTGGCCGCTTTAATGGTGAGGATGTAATTGACATAATCTGCGCCCAGCCCGCCACCGCCTGGTTTGTCGCCAGCAAGTTGTACCAATTCTTCGTTTCCGACGCCCCGGACCAGGTTGCGATTCGGATATTGGCCGATGAGTTTCAGCGCACCGATGGGGACCTGCGCTCAGTGATGGGCAGCTTGTTCCGGTCTGATTTCTTCGCGGCCGAGGGTGTCCGACTGGCCAAGGTTAAAAGCCCGGCTGAACTGGTGGGCGGCACGGCCCGGCTGGCGGGCAGCCATCAGTATCCCGAATGGAGCATCGTCAATCTGGCGATGGACGTAAACTTCATGGGCCAGGAAATTCTCAACCCGCCAACGGTGGAGGGCTGGCACACCGGCCAGGAATGGATCGACACCGGCACACTGGTGGAGCGGATTAACGCGGCGGCTCTGGAAATGGGTGACGTCACCCAGCCGGGTGTGCGGAGCATCATCGACCGACTGCAGCAGGTCGCCATGGCGCTGTCTCCGGATGTCCTGGTTGATGTCTGTATGGATTCGATGGGGCAATTCGAAGCATCTGCCTCTACGCGAGAGCATCTGGTGCGGTATGCCAGCAAACTGGGCGACCTCCGCTTCGACCGGCAAGACTCGCTGGCCTGCACCGAGCAGCGGGTGACCGAGATGTTGCAACTGATTATCGCCAGCCGCGAATACCAGTTGGCCTGACGCCGGTTTCGCCATGCCGGTCAGGGCGACTTTCCGCTACAGCCACACCATCGGCTTCCAGGCCAACCAGGGGCGCGGCTTCAACAATCCAGTGGATGTCGCACTGGACGCTTCCGGAACGCTCTACGTGCTGAACCGGGCCGGGCCGGAAGTGGGCATTCGGCTGCCCTACAAGCGGGTGACCGTCTGCACCGTGGACCAGGACTTCCTGGGAGAATTCGGAACCGGAGGCACCGGCGATGGGCAGTTCTGGTGGCCCAGTTCCCTGGCCTTCGACCGCGAAGGCAGGCTGTACGTGGCCGATGAAGCCCTGCACCGCATCTCCGTCTTCAGTAAAGACGGTCAGTATCTGAACAAATGGGGCGTCTACGGGCCCAGGGCAGGGGAGTTGCACCGCCCTTCGTACCTGGCCTTCGATCAAGAAGATAACCTCTACGTCGCTGACAGTCTCAACCACCGGATACAGAAATTCAGCAAAGACGGGCGCTTCCTGCAACAATGGGGTACGCCAGGCAATGGGCCAGGCCAGTTCAACCTGCCCTGGGGTATAACGACTGACGATGATGGCAATCTCTACGTCGCCGATTGGCGCAATGACCGAATTCAGAAGCTTGGCCCGAAGGGAGAGTTCCTGGCAAAATGGGGTACCTCCGGCGATGGAGCAGGGCAATTCCGGCGGCCCTCCAGTGTGGCAGTCGATGCCGCTGGACTCCTTTACATCGCTGACTGGGGGAACGAACGAGTACAGGTATTGACTCAAGACGGTGGGGCCCTGGCAGTCCTGCGAGGGGAGTCAGCCGACTCAAGCTGGGCTGAGGACTACTTCGCCGCAAACCCCGACGAGGCCAGCAAGCGCCGCCAGGCAGACCTGGAACCCAGCATCAAGCGTCATAAAGAACAGTCCCGGGAAGAATCAGCCAGCGTCGAGAAGCTGTTGTGGGGACCTACTGCGGTCAAGTTGGACCTTCAAGGGCGAATCTACATCGTCGATAGCTGCCGCCACCGTCTGCAAATTTACCGGAAAGTTTTTAATCAAAGTTTTTAATCAAAGTTTTTAATCCTTGATACCGCCGCCGCTGACCATGCCCGCTACCCTCCCTCGGATGGTCAACGGCGGTTTGATTCGTAGGGCCTGCTCCAGCAGGGTGCTGAAAAAGGGGAGTTCAGAGGGGCGAAGTCCCTTTGGCAGGGGTCTGGGGGTGTCCCCCAGATACAATTTCTACCCCCTTCCTGGTCAGGAAGGGGGTAGGGGGATGGTCGAAAAGGGTTTTTCATCAACCAGCTAGACCGGCATTAAAGGCTCGTCCCTTTTGGGCAGCAGATCAGTGTCAAAGGCGTTGATGGCCAGGGCAATCATGGCGTAGTTGCCAATGAGCATGGTCAACTCGATCAGGCCCCGCTGGCCGAACTGTTCCAGTGCCGCCTGGAAGGCTCCCCGGCTGGCGTAGTGGTTGCGGAGGACTGACCGAGCGTAGTTGACTACCGCCTCTTCGTCCGGGGCCAGGTCAGTCAGATCATTCTCCTCCCGCAAATCGTCCACAATTTCGTCACGCATGCCGGCTTTCCGGGCCGAAGCAGCGTGGGCGTTCCAGATATGCTGGCAGTCCATCTCCCGGGCGGTGACCAGCATGGTAAACTCCTGAATCTTCTTGGGCAGGCTGGAATGGTCCCGCAGGTAGTTGTTCAGGGACGTCGCTCTCTTGGAAAGTTCGGGGACATGGGCCAGGACTGAACCCGGCCCGTACTCGGGTGCCGCGCCACCGCTCCCGAAGAGTTCATCAAAGACCGCCTGCTGGCCGGTGGGTACCGTATCCCTGGTTGCTCTAGGTATTCGCGCCATGATTCCCTCCAAATATTAGTTGGGTAAAGATTGAAATTCGATTTATTTTGTTCGGCGTCATCTCGACGGAACGCTCTAGTGATTGACCTTCTTGCCGGTCTTTTCCTCAAACAGCTGCCAGGTCAGGTCATTGAACGGATAATACTTTCCGGGCGAGCACTGCTCGACCTCAAGCTGGGCTTTGATGACACTTTCTACCTCTTCCCGCTGGTGCGCTATTTCAATGACCTCGTCTACTATCGCTCGGGGCACCACCACCACGCCATCGTCATCGCCCACAATCGCATCCCCGGGCCGCACCAGCACGCCGCCGCATTGGACTGCATCGTTAACCTGCCAGGGCCAGAACTCGGCCGGGCCTTGTTTGGCGGTGCAGGCAGCCGAATACACCGGGAAGCCGTACGCCTTCAGCGAGTTGGTGTCACGTACCGCTCCGTCGGTTACCAGCCCGCCGACCTGGCGCTGGAAGAGCCGGAAAAACTTGATGTCGCCGCCAATGGAACTGTACTTCCAACCCATCGCGTCAATGACCAGCACTTCGCCCGGGCCGCACAACTCAAAGGCGACGTACTCGGCGGAAAGCTCCCGCTTGGGCTTATCCTGCACCAGGTCAGGCCGATGCGGGACAAACCGCAACGTCACCGCCCGACCGGCCATGCTCTGGCCCGGCTGGAGCGGCAATGCGCCTTCGATCATGCTCATGGGCCAGTTCTTGACCCAGAGGGCGTCGATCAGGGTCTGGGTGGGAATTTTGCGCAGGACTGCCAGAGTTTCCTGAGAAATCGCGGTTGGATTGGTCATGGTGCACCTCGGGTAACAGGTCTGCCGCGGCGGTATTATAGGACACAATCGAGGATTTATGAAGGAGGGTGACCCTGTCGGGATTCCCGCCTACCGTTTTCCCTCCTGGCATTGATAGTGTAAGATAAGCTGACTCGGCTTTCATTTAACCTGCCGTCTCGTAACCTGCCGTCTCGGAGGCAATCATGCCAAAAATAGCAATCATCGGCACCGGTCTCATCGGCACATCCCTGGGCATGGCGCTGAAGCAATCGCAACTCAAAGACCTCCGGATAGTAGGAACTGACTCTGAGCACGAATCCCGGTCCGGTGCCCAGAAGATGGGGGCCTTCGACAAGATTGAAAATCGGCTTTTTCCCACGGTGGAGGATGCCGATATTGTTGTGCTGGCCACCCCGGTCATGGCCATGAAAGGCCTGATGGAGGTTATGGGAAGAGAATTGAAGGAGGGTTGCGTGGTGACCGACGTGGGCAGTTCCAAGGGCGTCGTGTTGGAATGGGCTGACCAATATCTGCCGGATACGGTGGATTTCGTCGGCGGCCATCCGATGGCCGGCAAGGAAGCCCCCGGGCCGGGAGGGGCGGAAGCCGGCCTGTTTATGGGCAAAACCTACTGCATCATACCCAGCCAACGGGCTACCCAGGAGTCGGTTGCTGAGGTAGCCACCATGGTTGAAGCCGTGGGCGCCAAGCCTTACTTTATCAGCATTGATGAGCATGACAGCTTCGTGGCGGCGGCCAGCCACCTGCCTTTTTTGCTGTCGATGGCGCTGGTGGGCTGCACTTCGAAAAGCGCCAACTGGGAAGACATCGCCCAACTGGCTTCCACCGGCTATCGGGACGTCAGCCGCCTGGCTGCGGGTGACCCGGTGATGCACCGGGACATCTGCGTCACCAATACCCAACCCATTGTCGCCTGGATTGACGCATTCATCCGGGAGTTGCATGATTTCCGGCAATTCTTGGATACCGAGGCCGGACCAGACGCTGATGCCGTCAAGACGATCTTTGAGCAGGCCAACGAGGCCCGCGCCAAGTGGCTGGCGGGAGCGGTAACCCTGGAGTCTCGGACCTATAGCCCGCATCAAGAGTTACCTACCTTCGCCGAGAGCATGGGTGAGATGTTTATGGGACGCGGAGCGATTGAAGCCAGGAAGAAGTTCACCCGATTACTGGGTGGCAAGGGCAAGGCCAAGTAATGCCGGCGATGCGAATTCAGGTGCTTTAGTTGGTGAATATTCCGGAGGTTAATCCCGCGCCCCCGCTGTTGGTGGTCCTGTCAGGCCCGTCTGGCGTGGGGAAAGACGCTGCCCTGTCCGGCCTGAAGGAATTGGCCCGTCCCTGGCACTTTGTGATCACCGCCACTACCCGACCTCCCCGTTCCGGCGAACGGGATGGAGTCGATTACAACTTTATTGACACCGAAACTTTTCTCAAGATGAAACAGCGCGACCAATTTCTGGAATGCGCTCAGGTGTACGGAAATTGGTACGGTGTGCCCCGGTCTTCGGTACGGCAGGCCCTCAAATGTGGGAAAGATGTGATTCTGAAAGTCGATGTTCAAGGAGCGGCGACGGTACGCCGTCTGGCGCCCGAGGCGTTATTCATCATGTTGCTCCCGGCATCTTACGCGGAATTACGCCAGCGGCTGGCCAAGCGTATGAGCGAAGCCGCATCTGATTTAGAGCTACGCTTGCAGACCGCTCAACAAGAGCTGGCGGCGGTTAGCAAGTTCGACTACCGAGTAATAAACCGTGATGGCGAGCTGGACCGGGCGATTTCCGATATTGATGCCATCATCGCCGCGGAGAAATGCCGCGTAGTACCCCGATTGGTGCAGTTTTTGTGAGAATGGCTCGACGGAAGTAGGAATAGTAGATGTTAGAAGAGCAGACTGGCGGGTTAAACTCCGACCCCGGCGCCGGCAAGCCGCCGGTGCGGCCGAGGTTGCCGGAATGGCTAAAAGTGAAGATGCCCGGCAGCCCCCGCTACATCGAGCTAAGGCAACTGATGCGCGGCCAACAGTTGCACACCGTGTGCGAAGAGGCCCATTGTCCCAATATTGGCGAGT
>DASTLM010000459.1:0-6507 GCA_035714945.1 Dehalococcoidia bacterium
CCATTACGTTTGATTTCCGCTGCCAGCCCTCTGGCTTGAAGCTCAGCGATTTCATCTTCAACTTCATGCTGTTTAGAACGAAGCTCTCTCAGCTCTTCTACCAACTGGTGTTCCCTTGGGGCCGAACTGCTACCCATTACGCTCTCCTTTTTATCTCTGCTATCCTGTAGGGCCGATGGGGGCTGCTTTATTCAGAAATGCGCCCAGTAATCCTGCAATGGCTGCCGCCGCAAATGCAACCACAAACAAGGCTATAGTCAAAAACCTGAGCCGCCGGTCGCCTACCAGGCGCGGGCCGTAATATATGGCTATAAAGGCGACAGCGGTAGCCAGTATTGGCGCAACCCAGGCAACGTGTTCCTTCCACTCCATCCCAAACTGGTGCCAGAGAGCAGTATTCGGATTGGCAAGAAGACGTGACCGGGCGCTGGATGGGTCGCTAGCCCGGTACCACGGATACACGATGTAGTTGCCGCTAAGAACCGTGACCCAGGCTACCACTGCCATAGTTACGAGCCCCACCCTGAGCCTCAGTAAACGGTCCCTGATACCTTCAAGGGTTATCAGTCCGGGCCGCAAACTCCACAAACCTGCCAGGCCTCCAGCAAAAGCAAGCAGAAATATGGTGCCAAAGACCATTCCATGCAGTACGGTCCACAGTTCCCTATCTGCAATCTGCATTTTCCTCCTCTTTCCTCCTTCTTACGTCTTTATGCTAGCTGACATGATAGACGATAGTCACGCTAAGCGGATGGACCAAGGACCTGCTGAAGTGAAAATGCCATAAAGGTTGGAATTTTCGAGAGGGCACTTGATTGATAGGTACATCACCAGAGTACCAGCAGGCTCGCCCGGCCAGCTGGGATGCCAAGTATTCGCGTGATCCTCCGAGTTCAAAAGTTGTCCGGCGGTAGGAAAGGGTGCTCCCCCTTCTGGCTTTTCTAGCTGACATACTTCTCCGGCTCCGCCATGAATTTGTCATGGCAGGCACTGGAGCAAAAGTAGTAGGTCTTGCCCTGGTACCCCATCCTGGCCGCCGCATTATTGGGGTCTATCTCCATGCCGCAAACAACGTCCTTAACCAGGTTCTCAGCAGTTGCCATCTCTTCCTCCTTATCCTCATCCCGACTGGTCGGGCTTACTTCAACTCTGGTCTGAAACTCTCCCCTCGAGACCGTCACTGCGGCTAGTCTGGGCGGCTGGTATCCCCGCAGACGGTTGGAGTTGGCCACCACTGAAAGGGAGCTGAGGGCCATTGCCCCGGCCGCCACCAGAGGGCTCAGCAGAAATTCAAAGAAGGGGTACAGCACCCCCACAGCGATGGGTATGCCGATGGTGTTGTAGCCAAAGGCGAACACCAGGTTCTGGTAGATGTTGCGCATGGTGGCCCGGCTCAGGCTGATAGCGGTGACGACGCCGGAGAGCTCGCCAGAGATCAGGGTAATGTCCGAGGACTCGATGGCCACGTCGGTGCCAGTGCCGATGGCCAGGCCGATGTCCGCCTGGGCCAGGGCTGGGGCGTCGTTGATGCCGTCACCCACCATGCCCACCACTTTGCCTTCGCCCTGGAGCCGCTTCACCTCCAATGCCTTGTCCTCGGGCAGGACTTCCGCCAGCACCCGCCGGATGCCCACCTGCCGGGCAATGGCCTCGGCGGTGCGGCGGTTGTCCCCGGTGATCATCACCACCTCCAGGCCCATCCGCTGCAAGGCCGCCACTGCCACCGCTGATTCCTCTTTTACCGTGTCGGCCACCGCCACCAGGCCGCCCGGACGGCCGTCCACCGCCACGAACATGGGGGTCTTGCCCTGGCCCGCCAGTTCTTCGGCCCGTTGCTCCAGTTCGGTAGTGGCAATGCCCGCGTCAGCCAGCAGCCGGCGGTTGCCCACCAGCACCTGGCGCCCATCGACGTTGACCCGGATGCCCCGGCCGGTCACCGACTGGAAGTCGCGGGGGTCTGCCAGTTGAATTCCCCGCTCAATAGCGCCCTCGACGATGGCCGCGCCCAGGGGGTGCTCTGAGGACCGTTCCGCGGAGGCCACCAGACGCAGCAGTCCTGCCTCCTCCAGCCCGTTCGCGGCCACCACGTCGGTCAGGGCCGGCTTGCCCCGGGTAATGGTGCCGGTCTTGTCGAGGATGATGGTGCGGAGGCGGTGGGCCGTCTCCAGGGCCTCTGCCGAGCGGATCAGAATACCGTTCTGGGCGCCCTTGCCGGTGCTGACCATGATGGACATGGGCGTGGCCAGCCCCAGGGCGCAGGGACAGGCGATGATCAGCACGGCGACGCCGTTTACCAGGGCGAAGATTAACGCTGGCTCCGGGCCAACGTTGAACCACAGCACAAAAGTGCCGATGGCGATGAAGATGACCGCCGGAACAAAGTAGCTGGATACCAGGTCGGCCAGCCGTTGGATGGGGGCCTTGGAGGCCTGGGCTTGCTCCACCAGCTTGATGATCTGGGCCAGCATGGTGTCCTTGCCCACCTTGGTGGCCCGGAACCGGAAGGCCCCGGTCTGGTTGATGGTAGCGCCGATGACCGTTTCCCCCACTCCCTTGGTTACCGGCAGGCTCTCGCCGGTGACCATGGACTCGTCCAGGGTAGAGCGACCATCGGTAATTTCGCCATCCACGGGGACCTTCTCGCCGGGGCGGACGATCACGATGTCGTCCATCTGGACCTGCTCCACCGGCACGTCCTGCTCCTGGCCGTCCCGCACCACCCGGGCGGTGCGGGCCTGGAGGCCGATGAGCTTGCGGATGGCCTCGTTGGTGCCGCTCTTGGCAATGGCCTCCAGCAGGCGCCCCAACAAGATCAGCGTGAGAATGACGCCGACGGTCTCGTAATAGACCTCCCTCAGCAGTTCGGGCAGTACCCCGGGCACCAGGGTAACTACCAGGCTATAGGAAAAGGCGGCGGTGGTGCCGATAGTGATCAGGGTATTCATGTCGGCGGTGCGGTGTTTTAGCGTGAGCCAGCCGGTGCGGTGGATGGGCCAGCCGGTGTAGAGCATCACCGGAGCAATCAATGCCAGCTGGGACCAGGGGCTAAGCAGAATCCCGGGCACCCACGTAGCGCCAAAGAACTCGTGGACCATTACGGCAAAAGCCACCGGGGTGGTGAGGATCGCGTCAAAAATCACCCGCCGCCTCAGGTCGTGGACTTCTGCCCGCCGCCCGGCTGCTTCGGCGTCTTCCGTCTCCTGGCTACCCGGCTCCTCGCGGCGGCGGACCCGGTAGCCCGCGCCCTCGACCACTTGCTGCATCTGTTCAATCGAGACCTGGGCCGGGTCGTACTGCACCGACACCCGCTCGGCGGCGAAGTTGACGTGGACTTCATCGACCCCGGGCAGGTCTTTGAGGAAGGACTCGATATTCACCACACACGTGGGACAGTTGACGCCTCCACCGAAGATGGCAAACTCCACCTGGGCCGGTTTTTCCACCGGCAGCTCCGGCCCCACTCCCACTGCCTGGGCAAACTCCCGATGTGCATCGCCAGCGGGCACAGCTTCACCGACGGCTGCTTCCCTGGCCCCGTCGGTTTCCACGATCAGGGCGCCGTGGAGCATGTTCATCCCGCAGGCAAAGCCGAACTCCCCCGACTTGTTGGGAGTAAATTCCAGGGTGGTGGTGCCGAAGGCGGGCAGGGTCTTGCTCACCTGAAAGTCGGGGAACACCACTCGGGAGCTGCAGTCGCTGGCCTCCTGACGGTCGAAGACCAGCCGCAAGGGGACTCCCTCCCGGACGCGGATTACGTTGGGTGAGTAGCCTCCCCTGACGGTAATCTTGATCTCCTGGAAGCCGCCCCGGACCTCGGCCTGTCGCGCCTTCCTGGGGCCGAAGAAGAACCAGGCCAGGACAGCGATGGCCGCGACGCCGCCGGCGGTGACGCCGATTTCTGTTATCAACATTCCTCTCCTTCCGAGCCTCACTGGTGCTAATGTTGCAGAGCATCCCTGATTTCTTGGAACTCTTCGCGGGTGATCTCGCCCCGGGCCAGGCGCCTCTGAGCAACCTCCAAAGGAGTCTCACCGGGCGAAGCGTCTCCTCCCTGGTTTCGAGTAATTTGCTGGACTCCCCAGACTACCAGCCAGATGACGGCCCCCCAGAAAATTATCATGCAGATGGCACCCAGCAACATCCACCACCAGGCCACCCCATAAAAACCCCACATCATATCTTTTGCCTCCTTGTGTACCTGAAAATGCCCCTTTCACCGACTCTTTAGCCCGCAATAAATTGAGTCGTCAGTATTCCCTGCCAGGTATGTTATTGAGCAGGGCCGGAAGGACCCCACGCAGGGTGATAATGAGTGAATCTGGCCGAAAGATGGCCAGGAGATGCCCCAGGCCCGGCTTATCTGGAAGCTAGAGGTAAGATTCGAGGCGGCTCAGTAAATAACTCGACGATATCGTCAGAGAGGCGAGGTTCCAGGCGGGGTGAAATGAAAAACGAATTCCCAAAGTGTATCGCTACTGCTGGGGTGGCCGGCAGCGCATGGCTATTCATCCCATGGACATGAACAGCTTGCCCTTCTTGATTGCCTTGTCCCTCAGGCTGGGCTGGTGCGGCTGAGTGATGACAAGGACTGGCTGGGGCATCAGAGGGGACTCCCGATGTGGCATCAGAGGCTTTCCCTGCATTGGCAATGGAATGTGCTGGATCCACCCCACAATCCAGGTCGAGCATTGGAGAGACGACAGTCAGCAGTGCCGCCAGGGCAATGCTCCAGGCCCCCAATAGGGATATGGCCTCAGTCAGCTTCTTGTAGTACATTCAAATCTTCGTGCTCTTGGGTCCCGGCACAAAATAGGGTAGCGCACCCAATGGTGGTTCGCAAGCCAGGACATTCGCTGCCTATTCCGTCTCGACTTGCTGGACGATGGAACCCACAATAAGCAACCATGGTGAAGCCCCCGTGATGATGTTGGTCGACTGACGTGAAAGAACTGTGTACGTACCGGGTAGCCAACGAAATACGTATGCTTCACCCTCTCAGATTCGTCCGCCTTTCATACCTTTACACGATCTTTAATCTTCCTTAGCCGGCCCTTCAAGGTCCCGACCTATCCTGAATACAGAAGGCCAGAAAAAGGAGGTAAATGAAATGATGTACGGATTCGGCTGGATGGGATGGTGGCCGCTGGTGATGGTGCTTTTCTGGGTGGCCGTCATCGCGCTGGGGATCTGGGCGGCCAGGGCCCTGTTTCCTTCCAACACTGCTAGAGAGAACTCCGAAGGCACCGCCCTGGACACCTTGAAGCACCGGTACGCCAGAGGAGAGATCACCACAGCATAGTACGAAGAGGCCCGCAGGCTCCTGGCAAGGTAGCGTTCATACATTTTTCACGGGGCCCGAGGCAAGAATCACCGGGCCTTGATGGATTATTGCTATCTTGAGGTGGCTCTTTCCAGAGCCATTCTGACCAGAGCCATTCTGAATGGAAGCCCAAAAAGGAGAGACCAAGATGAATTCATGGAAAATACTGGCGGTGGACGAGGTGATGGTCTTCAGCAACCACGCCTACGCCCAGGTGTTGGAGCGGAGCACCGGCGCTGGCGCCTTCGAGGTTCTGGTGGACCCGGTGACCCGGGCGGTCACTCCAGAGCCTGGCCCCAACATGATGTGGAACCTCAAATATGGGCCCATGGCCGGCTTCGGCAGCCCGGGAATGATGATGGGAGGGTACCAGGGTTACGGCATGGGCCGGATGATGAATGGCGTTACCCCGGCTCAACCCTCGGCGGAGATGCCGGTGAGCCAGGAGGAGGCCATCCAGACGGCCCAGCGTTACCTGGAGGCCTACCTGCCGGGGACGCAGGCCGAAGATGAGGCGGACCCCTTCTACGGTTACTACACCATCCACGTGTTGCGGGACGGCGAGACTGTCGGGATGCTCGGCGTCAACGGCTACACCCAGGAGGTTTTCGTCCACTTCTGGCACGGGGACTTCGTGGACATGGCCGAGTAGGACACAGCGGCGTTTATGATGATTGTCTACATGCGATGGAGGTAAAAAGCAATGTGCCAGATGCATGGGATGGACCATTCAACCCACCGCGTGCCGGCGCCGAGGGCCGACTTGTCACAGGAGGAATCGTTGCTTGCGATCCTCAAGCGCCGCTACGCCCTGGGGGAAATTACCGGGGAGCAGTTTGAAGAGATGAAGCGCGTTCTGGAACTGGAGGTTGGCCCTGTCGCCCTAGCCAATGACGAACACCGGCATCATTGAGGATGCCTGCGCCAGCTTTTTTCTGCGTGGATAAGTCGACGAAAAAGCACATATAACCGCACATTTCCTGGGGGGAGGTGGGCGACCAGTGGCTGTCGCGCCTGGCCCGAATCCGGGAACGCTTGGGGGTGTTCCGCGATCGGTTGGCGAGGGTGGGGTGTAGCAGGAACCTTCTAGCAGGGTACTGAAACAGGGGAGTCCAGAGGAGTGAAGCCCCTTTGGCAGGGGTCTGGGGGTGTCCCCCAGATACAATTTCCACCCCCTTCCTGGTCAG
>DASTLM010000460.1:0-5676 GCA_035714945.1 Dehalococcoidia bacterium
TTGATCGACCGGGAAGGCCACATCGCCACCAGCAATCACGTAATTGAAGGTAACGACCGGGTGCGCGTAAAATTCCTGGACGGCAGCTACGCGGCCGCCACGGTATTGGGCCGCAACCCGGCCAACGATATGGCCCTGATCCGGGTCGACCCGTCAGTGGTGGCCGACATCGAACCCGTCAGGTTGGGGGACTCATCAATGGTGCGTCCAGGACAGCTGGCCATTGCCATTGGCAGCCCCTTCCGGATGGAAGGGACGGTGACCGCGGGCATTATCAGCGGCGTGAACCGGTCCTTGCCCAGTGACCTGGGGCGTTCAATCTCCGGCGTGATCCAGACCGATGCTCTGATTGCCCCGGGAAACTCGGGAGGCCCGTTGCTGAACAGCGCGGGAGAGGTGGTGGGTATCAACACCGCAATCGAAGTCCCGCTGGCGGGGGTCCTTCAGCGCAGCGCCGGCTTCGCGGTGCCCGTTGACGCCCTGAGCCGGAACCTGCCGCAATTGATGCAGTCCCTGGTGGTACAACCACCCTGGTTGGGGGTGAGCGTCACCGACGTGAACCAGACCCTGGCCGAGCAGCTGGGCCTGCCACTGGAAGAAGGCGTATACATCACCGGAGTCACGGTTGATAGCCCGGCCCAGGCCGCCGGCCTGGTCTCGTCGAGTATGAATCTCGACCAGGACGGTAATGCTGCCGGCGATACTTCAGGCGATGATTCCGGGGAGGGCACCCTGGGCGATGTGATTGTCGCAGTTGAAGGGGTACCAGTGAGTTCAGTGAACGGGCTGATCGCCGAGCTGAACCGACACCAGCCGGGCGATTCAGTGGCGTTAACCGTGGTCCGCAACGGGGAGAACATCAAGGTCCCGGTGACTCTGGGGACCTGGCCCGAGCAACCTGCAGTGAACTCCACCCGCCGGTTCTACCATTGGGAATTCCCCAACGGGCGAGGACTGCCGGACGTTCCGATTCTACCCGAGTTTCCCAGGGACTTCCGGGTCCCCCGGTTCCATTACGAGTTTGAGATTCCCGGGTTTTCCTTGCCCGACTTTACTCCAGCCGTCCCCTGAAGCTGGCCGGAAGCGTCACCGTCAGGTGCTTTCGAGAACTCTGGGCGCAACCTGGCCCCGGTCGGCGTGGGGCCCGGTTGCTTTTTTTGAGGCTGACCCCAGGTGCTCTCCAGACCCTGGTGAAGCCGAACGTTGGTGGAGTAAAATCAGGCCGGGTTGGTCCCGGTGCTCCGGTCCAGCATCGGTCAGTCCAGGTCCGTCAGCTCAGACCGTCAGCTCAGGAAGGAGGGAATGTCCCGATGACCGCCGGCAATACCAGCGCCCGCCGCCATCAGTTCGCCAGTTGGGACGACGCTCAGGAGTACTTCCTGGAGCATGGACTGACCGATGGACTGCCCATAGTGCCGCCCACTCCGGAAAAGGTCCGGGCGATGCTGGACTACGTTGGGCTGGCGCCGGATGCGGTTATCGCTACCGAGACGATTCGCCGCAAGGCGTTCACCGCCGAAAAACTGGCCATCAACGCGGTAATGGCTGGCTGCAAGAACGAATACTTCCCAGCAGTGGTGGCCGCCGTGGCCGCTGCCTGTGAACGGCCCTTCAACCTCCACGCCAGCAGTACCTCCACCAACGGCGTCACGCTGATGGTCCTGGTCAGCGGCCCTTACGCCCGGCAAATCGGCATGAACTCAGGCGTCGAACTGATGGGCAACGGCACGCGGGCCAACGCCACCATTGGTCGGGCGGTGAACCTGGTCAAGACCAACTTCTACGGTTCGGTGGCCCGGGAGATGGACAACAGCACCTTTGGGCATCCCGGCAAGTTCAGCTTCTGCTTCGCGGAAAACCTGGAGGTCAGCCCCTGGCCTTCCCTGGCAACGGCTAAAGGCTTTGGCGAGGACAGCAGCACCGTGACCGCCTTCGCCGCCAACGCACCGCTTCAGGTGAGCATCTACGGCGACCGGCGGCCGGAGACTTTCCTGACCCAGACCGCCCACGCCATGCTGGCCCTGGGACCATCGGTCTCCGAGGTGATGGTCGTCATTAGCCCGGAGATTATGGCCTACGTCGCTGAATCCGGTTGGAGCCGTCAGCAAATCCAGGAATTCCTCTACCAGAAGACCAGGCGCCCGCTCCAGGAATGGCTGGACTGGCAGCGTCTCGACCATCCCGACCCGGCGGCAGACCCCCAGGAACTGCGGGGCTGCGTCGCCGACCCGGGGCGCATCACGGTGGTCCCCGGAGGCGGCATGGCCGGAGCCTTCATCGACATAATCACCTCATGGGGCAGCAGCCGCTCGGTAACCAGAGAAATCAAGTAACCAGAGAAATCCTGAGGTAAGCAATGTCAGAACCAGAAGCCATCGTTACCCTTGACCCTCGCGACGAAGGCGATCCCGGCCCGGCGGTGGTCGCTCCTCGACCCACCACCCTGGACGGCAAGGTCATCGGCCTGTTCGCCAACAACAAGCCCCACTCGCCGGAACTGCTCCGCATGATCGCCGGCGTGATCCGGGAGCGGTATGACATCAAGGGCGTGGTGGAACACAATAAAGGGGGCCATCAGTGGCCGGCGCGACCGGCAGACCTGGCGGCGATGGCTCAGCGGTGCGATGTGGCGATTCACGCCACCGCCGAATGAGGCTCCTGCACTGCGTGCAGTGTGCACGACGCAATGGAGACGGAACTGCTGGGTGTCCCTTCGACGGTGCTGACTACCCGGCCCTTCGTCAAGCAGGCCCACACCATGTCCCGGATGCGCGGTGACCCGGACTACGGGCTAGCCATCATCGAACACCCCATCGTTACCCTGACTCACGCTGAACTGCTGGAGCGGGCCCGGGTGGCCGCTCCGCAGGTTATCCGCAACCTGTTATCCGTCACCCGGTAAGCCAGTAAATAACCGGGACAGAGCCAGGAAGTCCCCTGGGGAAGTCCCCTGGGATGTTGCGCCGGCTCTGGAGGGTTCACCGTGATGGCCGGCGCCCCGGATATTCGCCCCTACCGGTGAGTATTGGACCAATGACCCGGGCTAAAGCAGGCTAAGCTGGGGGCGTTCCCGCAGCGTCTTGGGGTTGAAGTGTTTGCTCAGCCGCAACCCCTGATCGTAATAAGTCGACCCGATCTCCGCGCCGTAGAGCAGGTCGGGGCGTTCCAGCATTCGCTCAAACCGCAGCTTGCACACCTGCTGCTGGTTTTCCAGCATGAAGGGGACGTCATGGGCGCGGATTTCCATAACCGCCCGGGTCCCGGCCATTTCTCCCCCAGAACCATAACCAAACCCAGGATCAAAAAACCCGGCGTAATGAGTCCGGAACTCGCCGCTGCTGGGGTTCAGCGCCGTCATCTCCCCGGCAAACTGGGGAAACATCTTTACGCTTTCGTAAGACAATAGCAGATAAAACTCTTCCGGTTCTAAAATCAGGCGGCGCCGACGCTCGGCATAGATCGGTTCCCAGAACTCTGCCGCATCGTAATAATCTTTCCGGGACAGATCGATCAGGTCGCTGTTCTTTTTGGCCTTATACCCGATGACGCCCTTCCCATCACCGATCAGGTCAATACTGAGGGAGACCCCATCGGCTACGTCCAATTCGGTTAACCCTAACTGACCGCCTGGGGAAAACACCATTGGCTCGACGCGGTGGGCCTGCAACAACTCCCCATCGCTGCACTGCGACACCCCCTTGATCAACCGGAGCTGGTTGAGCGACAGCCCGGTCCTGACCTTTACCGTGAAGGAACGGGGGGCTACTTCCAGGTACAACTTTCCCCGGTATCCGGGCCTGATTTCGTCAAAGCGATGACCCCGGTCGGTAATCACCCTGGTGAAAACATCCAGGCGTCCGGTGGAGCTTTTGGGGTTGGCTTTTGCGTGCAGATACTCGGGCAGATGCAGTTGCTCCATCAGAGGAATCAAATACGGTCGATTGCTCTCCAGAATTGCTCCTTCCCGGATGTCGATCTCCTCCAGCGTCTGGTCGTCCAGTTTGGCTTGCACCCGGTGGGCTCCCGGCAAAAAGCTGCACCGAAGTCGATAGGCTTTCTCGCCAAGGCGCAGGTCCAAGCTGGCGGGCTGAAAGTTGGCATCCGGGATTTCGCCCGCATCCGAATGAATAACCGCCGCCTCAACGGCTTTTTTCAGCCACTGGATCGGGAGGATGCCCATCAATTCGCTGGGAACCTGAAACATTGAAACCCTCAATCAGGAAATCCTGAATAGTGGACCTGGGATTCCCGACCGTGGGCTACAGCGGCAGCGCGATTGCCTGGCCGGTCTGGGCGCTGCGGGTCACCGCCTCGGTGAACTCCATGTAATGGACACCCACGCTAAAGGGAGTGCGAGTGACCTTCTCCCGGCCCCGAATGGCGTTGATGAACTCCTCTTCAACCCGCCAGTGCTTTTGCAACCCAGGTGGGTTGGGAATCTCAGTAAGCTGGGATTGTCCCCGCTTGCCGCCAGACACGTTGAATTGGGGGTCAACGTAGATGGTGCCCTCGCTGCCGTACAGCCACACCTCGCTGCCTGGCGCCAGTCCGGTGACGGCGCTGACCCGCATGTGGGCCTGGGCGCCGTTGGCCAGCTCGCACAAGACGTCCACATGGTCGGGGATGGTCACCGCCTGCCAGTTGCCATCGTAGTCCCGGCGGCGAGGCACGTTGACCTTGCACATCGCCATCACCCGGGTGGCCGGCCCCACCCAGCGGATCATCGCCTCGTACCAGATACCCATATTGAGGATATTGTACCCGCTCAAGGACCGGTCTTGCCGCCAGTGCATCGGGCTTCCCGTATCGACGAAGTTCGTCCCCAGCACCTGGAGTTCCACCGCCAGCAAGTTCCCCAGAAAGCCTTCCGACACCAGCTTCTGGAGCAGTCCATCCACTTTGAAGGTGGTCGGCGAAGGCACTATCTGGGTAACCAGACCGGGTTTGGTCATCGAGGCGTCCAGCATGGCGTGGGCTTCCTGGGCGTTGGCCGCCATGCGGGCTTCACACAGCACATGCTTGCCTTTGTCCAGGGCTGCCAGCGACAGGGTGCAGTGCATGTAGGGCCAGGTGCCAATGCAGACTGCGTCAATGTCGGGGTCTTCCAGCAAGTCCCGCCAGCTATCGTAAACCCGGGGGATATTGAAAGAGTCCGCCACCGTTTGCCCCGATTCCCGGGACCGGTTGGCCACCGCAACAATCTGAACGCCAGGTATTTTCTGAAAGCCGGGGAGATGGCGCTCTCGGGTGTTGCGTCCCGCGCCAATCAGACCAACTCGGACCACGTCGTTCTCCGCCACTATGTGCCTCCTCAGCATTGCTTACTCAGTCCATTGAGGCCTCCCGGGTCGCCACATAAGCGTTGGGAGTTGGCCCGATTATAGAGCAGCGTCGATTGATAGTCTATGATAACGGTACAATAGCGAAATGAGCCTTGAATCAGCCGCCGAAATGCTGGTCAACCTGGCAACTTCATCCCGATACCGGGTTGAGGGCAGCAGTATGTCTCCCGCCCTGGTCAGCGGTCAGCACCTGCTGACCAGGCCTTTGCTTCGTGCACCGGAGCCGCTGAGTCGGGGGGAGATCGTGGTGTTGCAACATCCCCAGCATACCCGCCGCGTTTATATCAAGCGCATAGTGGGGCTGCCCGACGAGAGCGTCTCAATTAATTGGGGA
>DASTLM010000461.1:0-4703 GCA_035714945.1 Dehalococcoidia bacterium
TGGGAGAACCGCCAGGGTTTCCCGATGCCCAGGGTATTCATTTTGTCCGCCAGTGCCGCGGTGAATGAATCAAGACGCTCCCGGTCGGTGCCAATTTGATCAATTGGCGTCACCTGGCCAATGTCTGCTCCGTCGAAGTCGTGGCAGCGGGCGCAGTCGGTCAGGTATATCTGCCTCCCAGGCTCAACCCGCGACCAGTCGATCCGGTCCGGCGGAAAATCCGGTGGCATCAAGCCGGAAATCCAGTCTTCAATGCGCTGCATGCCTCTAATGTCCAGGGAATCTTCGGAGGCTCCCGCTCCAATGGCCGCGCTTTTGTTACGTTCATCCACTGAATTGTTGTTTCCGTCCCAGTGGAGCCACAGCCCTTCCCGGGGCGCCTGGTTCCATAGGGATGGGAGGTCGGCGGTGCCGACGAAGGAGTCTTCTGGCAGGCCGAAGATGTTCAACTTGTAGGGGTTGAAGGTGTCCACACGACCAGGGCCCTGGTCAGGCCGGGTCTGCATCCAGGTGAACAACCGCTTCTCGGTCTGGAGTCCCCTTCGAGTATCGGGAAGTACCCGGAGCCGGTAGAGTAACTTGTCGAAGAAACCAAAGTCCGGGTTGGCCTGCTCAATGGCGGGAATGATATTGTCGGCGGTAAATCGGGGGTCATCGGCGACGGCGAACAGGAACTGCAAGTACCTTTGCAGGTCGAACTGGTGAGCTGGCACGCCCAGCATGATCTGGGTTGGACCGTCAGCAGATTCCCTCAAAGTGCCAGTGTGGCAGACGGCGCAATTGAGACCGATAAACGGGACGATTGTTTCCCGGTAGCTGGTGCCAATGGGACGTCCTCTGGGTGCGTTGTCCTCGTACAGGAACCCCAACCGCTGATAGCCGTCTCCCTCTCCCTCAGGAAGCAGGTCTTCGAACACTGTAGGTAGGACCACCCACACCCAGTAGGGTATGCCGGAGCGGCCCTCGGAGCCGATGGACCCGTACTTGAAGTGCTCGGCGATATTGGCGTGGATCTCCGGCTCGTCCCGCTGGGCCCAGAGCAATAGGGGAAGGCCTACGGCCAACCCGATGGCGGCAACGACCAGACTGGCAATGACGGCCATCAGTTTTCCCCGGGACAATTTCAGTTCCTTGCCAATGCCAGTGACCAACCTGGACCGTTCCTCCTGGACTAATGCTCCTGGACTAATGCTCCTGGACTAATGCTGGACGAAAGGGGGTGGGTCGAAGACCGACATTACCTGCTGGATCATCTCTTCATGAGAGGCGAATCGGCTTTCCTCGTAGCAGCCCAGAGGGTTCTGCAGAGTGTTTACCGCGCACTTGTTACAGTAGGTGCAGGGCCTGGGCGGCCGGTCCAGCCCCCTCTCGAACATCTTCACCAGGTCATTATTGGCCACCAGCGACCGGGCGATGCTGACCGCATCGCATTTCCCCTGGTTGATGGCGGCCCGAATGACCGAGGCGGTCTGAAAGCCGCCGGTGCAAATCACCGGAATATTGACCGCCTGCTTGATGGCCGCCGCATCGGGCAGGTTAAGGCCCTCGATGTTGCCGCCGGCAGCCCTGGTCCACCGCCAGTGGAATATTTGCCGCAGCGGCCAGGTGCGGAAAATGAAGTAGTTGCGCCTGGTCAGGGCACCGCTGGCTAGCATAATCTGGTAATTCTTGACCAGTTCGTCCATCGGCAGGTCACCGGCGGGGTTGCGGGGATGGGGGAACATGCTCCCGGAGGATACGTGAATGGCGTCGGCCCCCGCCTGTTCAACCCACTGGCAGACCTGCACCGACTCATTGATGGTGTTGCCTTTCTTCTCCCAGGGGTACACATCGTTATTGTAGTCGGTGGCGCTGATCTTCATTTGCAGGTGGAAGTCATGGCCCACTTCCTGCCGGATTGCCCGGATCACTTCCAGAACGAACCTGGCCCGGTTTTCCAGGGACCCGCCGTAGTCATCTTTGCGGTCATTGATGGCCGAGCTCAAAAACTGAGTTATCAGGTAGCCGTTGGCGCCGTGAAGCTCCACTCCATCCAGGCCGGCTTCCCGGGCCCGGCGGGCACCTTGAGCGAAGTCATTTACCGTCTGCTTGATGTCCGCCACGGTCATTCGGGCGGAGTGAAAACCATGCAACGGTTCATCTTTATCGGTGGAACTGATGCCACTGAGAAACTCGACGCCGTTGATATCCCGCTGGCGACCCGAATGGCTCAACTGCATCAGAAACCGGCAATCGTGCTCGTGGACCCGTTTGCCGACCTCACGCCAGAAGGGGATATTGGCGTCTCGGTCGATGGTGGCGTAGTTGGGAACGATGCGGCCCTGTATGGTTATGGGCACGAAGGAGGAAATAATTGCGCCAACGCCGCCTCTGGCGAATTTTAGCTCCCAGTTGATGCGGGCAGGGTTGCCGGAGCCGTCGTAATTGTCGAATCTGCCGGATATGTTGGAACGGAAAATTCGGTTCTTGACCCTCAGGTTGCGAAACTGTAGGGGTTGAAAAATTAAATCCTCAGCCAATTGATTCCCCCAATGCCCCTAATCCTGGATTTCTCAGACCAAGCTGGTCTCGAAATTGGGACTTTATGGGACGGAATGAACTATAAATCAGCGGTCTGAGGGCGTCAAGGGCCATTCGATTCGTTCACCAGTTTTAATTATCGGAATCGCCTGTCTGTGCCCAGGTCCCTCCATTGGAGCATGGGGCAGCCGGTTTGCCCCGGACGACCCCATAGCGGTAATCAGTCCCGACAACTGAGATGGGACTGGTCGGTCAATGGCCGTTACGTAACTGCCGGAACCCCAGATAGAGGCAAATGCCTTTGGCGATGCCGAAGTTGGCATCGGTGATGAAGAACCACTTGAACACGTCCGGTTGGTCTGAAGAGGTGTAGTGGTCAAGAAGCCAGATTTCCAGGAAAAACGACGCGGCAATCAGCCGGGCGACCACCACCAGCCAGGCGAAAATCTGGTGCCTTTCCGGATTGATGGCGGCTGCGCCGTTGAAAATGGCTACCAGCAGTAGCAGCATTCCGACGTTACGTAGCCACACTGGAGAATAATTGGGGTCGAAGCCAAAGGCGTTATTTATTACCTGAGGGCTAAACAAGGCCGGCACCCAGAACACCGCATTTACCAGGATGCCCGCCCACACCAGGACACTGAAGGCTTTGAGGTACTTGTTAATGGCGTTGCTCCTTCACTGGCGATTGCAGTCGTTACCGGTACTGGCCTTCTTTCTACAAGGTCTTTTGGTGATCGCCCTGGCCTAACAATGTGACCACTTTTTCTGCCACTGCTCGCGCCGATTTCGGATTTTGGCCAGTGACCAGCCTTTCGCTTACTTCTACATTTTCAAGAGTTGGCAGTTTCTTGGTATACGCTGCTGCCTTCTTCTTCAACTCGGCCTCCAGCGAGAAAGGGACCCATCGATTCTTCCTCACCAGACGCTCTTCCAGGTTGCAAAATCCGGTAACTTTCTTTCCCTCAAGAAGTAGCTTTCCGCTGGAGAGCCTGATATTGAGCAGTCCAGCCGAACCGTGACATACCGCAGATACCACACCATGGTTTTCATAGATGACCTTCGCGATGTCGGCGATCTTGTCGTGGGTAGCGATATCCCACATCGGCCCGTGTCCACCGACATAGTAGATTGCCAGGTAGTCAGCAGCATTAACTTTCTCTGGAGTCAAGGTGTTTTTTATTTTGAAAACCAACTCAGGGCTTTCCATGAACCCCTTATTTATCGGGTCGTTTAGTTTCAGGCTAATCGGATCCACCGGCGCCTCGCCGCCCGCCGGGCTCACAAAATCTGCTTCATAACCGGCCTCAGTAACGACATGGTGGAAATGCGTCAACTCCGAAAGCCAGTAGCCGGTGGGCTGACCAGATTCTCCTAGTGTGTCGTGGCTGGTGAGTACGATGAGTATCTTTTGTTGTTTGTTCATAGTCGAGTAGTCTTAACCAACTATCCAGATTTGAACTCTTATGATACCGTCACCGGGCTTCAGCAACGGCCTTGATACGCTTCAGGGTCTGTCGCACCCCTTCTTCTAGCTCGGCCTGCCGGCGTTGGGGCCCACCGTAGAACAACCGCGTCACTATTCGAACGTACTTTAAGACATTGAAGGACTCGGTGAGTCTGGTCCCACCTTCCTCCGGTTCAAACTCATAGCGCCATATGGTGCGATTGCGTCCTCCCCATTGGTCCACTTCGAAGGCGAAAACCAGGCCCGGATCAGCCTCGGTTATCCTGGGTGTAGTCGTCCACTTCAGCCAACCGCGACGGTTGTACCCCCGAAACCTGGCGCCTACGACGGGAGCAGTCGCACCGTCGAGCCATTCACATTTGTAACACTCAGGACTCCACTCCCCCATTCGTGTCACATCGGATATTAATTGGTACACCTTTTTCGGCGGTGCCGAGATGTGGAGCTGCCCCTTCCCTTGCAATCTGGTATCCTCCTGGAGTAGGTCATGTCCCAGTGAGACCGACACCTGCCAAAACACTAAAGGATTTGTACCGAGGGAGTCGCCTGAGCCGCAGGTGGTCCGCCCATAATTAATCTGTTCATTTGTTCTGCTACCCCAACTCAGATACGCGTCCTGAGCTTCTTTACGGCCAGACAGCGGGTCATGCTTCGTTGTGCCAAAGGCTTTGATGTTCGGCCTGGGTGCTGGTATACCCCATCGCAAACAGCTGGT
>DASTLM010000462.1:0-1505 GCA_035714945.1 Dehalococcoidia bacterium
CCAGGATTCCAAGCTCTCCAGCTTCTCGGTCCGACTGACCCACGAGCAGTTCTCGGTGGTGGCAGCAGCGGTTACCAGTTTCTGTCCAGAGCCGCCGAGGCCCAGCACGGCAGTCCCAACCGCCGGGGCACGGCCCTCTACCTTTTATGTCAAGAATTCCTGGCTCAGGAGAAGCTATCATGATCCACTCCATTCCCTGTCCCGTATGCCAGTTGGATCTATCGGTCCGTCCCAGTCACGGCCGCAAGTCGGGCAAGCCATTTCTGATGTTCATCTGTCCCCAGGACGGCCGGCACTTCCGGGGTTTTATCGCTCACCAGGGCTTTCTGAATCAGGTACTGGAACGCGTGAACTCGGCTAAGGATGATTCGAGATGATGGTTACGGTCGCCGTCTACGCCCGGGTGTCCACCTCCGACAAGAACCAGGACCCGGAGACCCAGTTGCTGCCCCTGCGGGATTTCTGCGCAGCCATGGGCTGGGAGGTCTTTGCCGAGTACATCGAACATTCTCCGGCCAACGACCTGCTCCACCGAGTCCAATGGCGTCGCTTGCTGGACGATGCGGCGAAGAGGAAGTTCTCGGTGGTCCTGGTGTTCAAGCTGGACCGGGGCTTTCGGTCGGTGAAGCACCTCCACGACACCCTGGCCGCCTGGGATCTGGTGGGGGTCTCCTTCCAGAGCCTGAGAGAGCAGTTCGATACTTCCACGGCTCTGGGCCGGCTGCTCTTGAACCTCCTGGCCGCCCTGGCCGAGTTCGAACTGGAACTGATCCGGGAACGGGTCAAGGCCGGCATGGACCGGGCCCGCCGTCAGGGTAAGCGCATCGGCCGTCCCAGAGTTACTGACCGGAGGGGGTTCTCCCAGCGTTTTGGAGTGGTTTTGGAGGGCCTTGACGCCGGCGTTCTGTCCCGGTCCCAGGCCGCCAGGGAACTCAAGATCGGATATGCCACCTTGAAACGTTTGCTGGACCACCCGGATTCCCCTACCCAGGTTGGCGCACCCTAGCTATGTCCCGCAAGTCTAATACCAAACACCAGGGTGTTCCAGCCGAAGCGTTGACATGTATACACCAACGTATACACTGTGCCGCCACAACGGACACGGACAGTGTTGAAAATGATCAGGTGCAAATCGATGTCGACAACTTCCTCGGTACCCTGGCCCGCATCGCTCTGGCGGTGGCGGCCCGAGAGCAAGCCAAACTCCGCGATGACCGGGAGGTAGGCCAATGACCGCCGTAGCCTACATCCGGGTCTCCGATGCTTCCCAGATCGATGGCCACTCCCTGAACGCTCAGGAAAGGCTGTTCCAGGAGCTTTGCAGTAAACGAGGCTGGACCCCCGGTAAGATTTACCGGGAGGAGGGCAAGTCGGCCCACAGCGATTCGATCAGCAAGCGGCCTGTTTTTCGGCAGTTGCTGGAGGACGCTAGCAACGGAGAATTTGATGTGGTGGTGGTCCACACTCTGGACCGCTGGGCCCGCAATCTGAAGGTGTTGTTGGAG
>DASTLM010000463.1:0-1530 GCA_035714945.1 Dehalococcoidia bacterium
GGTCGTTGCCTTCCCGGGAACGCTCACCCACGCCGGCGAACACCGACACACCCTTGTGCACCGCGCCGATGTTGCGGATCAACTCCTGGATAATTACGGTCTTGCCCACGCCGGCGCCGCCGTAAGCCCCCACCTTGCCCCCCTTGGGGAACGGGGTTATCAGGTCAAAGACCTTGATGCCGGTCTCCAGAATATCAATGGTGGGGTTCTGGTCTTCAAAGGACGGCGCCGGCCGGTGGATGGGCCAGTGCTGACCGGCCTCCACCGGGCCCAGGTTATCCAGGGCGGTGCCGGTCACGTCAAAAAGACGCCCTAGGGTCTCCGGGCCCACGGGCACCATCACCTTCTCACCGGTGTCGGCACAGTCGACGCCTCGGGCCAGGCCATCGGTAGAGCCCAGGGCCAGGCAGCGCGCCCAGTTGTTGCCGATGTGTTGCTGCACTTCCAGGATCAGCTTCTGGCCGTTGTTGTCCAGTTCCAACGCATCGAAGAGGCTGGGCAGCTGGTCGGGTGGAAACTCCACATCCACAACAGTGCCGATAATCTGTACAATTTTCCCGGTGCCCATGAGTTAACCTCCAGCGGGCGGGCGGCGGCTAACCCTCCAGGGCTACCTGCCCGCCCACCAAATCAAGCAGTTCGTTGGTAATACTGTCCTGGCGCAGCTTGTTCATCACCAGGGTCAGGTCTTCCGCCAGGGAGCTGGCGTTGTCGGTGGCGTTGCGCATGGCCACCATGCGGGCCGATTGCTCGCTGGCGATGGCCTCCAGAATGGCGTGGTAAATCTCCATATCTACAAACTGGGGCAACAGTGCGCCCAGCACGGTAATGGCGTCAGGCTCGTAAATGTAGCCGGAGCGCTCCGCGCCGCTCAGGGGAGCCGGGTCCACCGGCAGCAGCTTCTCCACCACGGCTTCCTGGGACATGGTGGACACGAACCGGGCATAGGCCAGGTATACCTCGTCCACCTCTTGCTCGATGTACGACTCTATTACCAGGCGGGAGATGGGGGTAATGTCGGTCAAGGAGGGCCGGTCCCCCAGGTCGGTGAACACCGCCTGCACGTCTTGCCCGGACCGGATCAGGAAGTCCCGGCCTTTCCGGCCCACCACCACCGTGCGCACCGGCACTCGCTGCTGCAGGATGAACTGGGCCACCCGCCGGTTAATGATGGAGTGCAACCCCCCGGCCAGGCCCCGGTCGGGGGTGATGGCCAGAACACCAATGCGGCGTACTTCCTTCACCTGAAGCAGAGGCGTGTTTACGGCGTCATCACCCTGGGGTTGAGCGGCCAGGTGGGCGATAATCTCCAGTATTTTCTCCGAGTAGGGCCGGCCCTGTAGCACCGCATTCTGGGCGCGGCGCATCTTGGAGGCGGCAATCAACGACATGGCGTTGGTCACCTTGCCGGTGTTCTGCACGCTGCGAATGCGGCGCCGTATGTCTCTTACACTGGGCATGCCGTTCTTTCCTGCTTCACTTGACCTTCACTGGAGAAGGTATCCTGATCTTGACCAGGTCATCACCCAG
>DASTLM010000464.1:0-4075 GCA_035714945.1 Dehalococcoidia bacterium
TGAATCGTCTGAATCGTCTGAATCGTCCCATGCCGCCAGGGTAAACCCGGGATTCATCCTGGTAGTGGAAGATAATCGGACCAGCCGGGACATGCTTTGCCGCCGTCTCGAACGTCAGGGGCATCGAGTCGCCGAAGCGGCAAATGGACGCGTTGCCCTGGAGATGGTTGCCCAGAACCGATTTGATCTCATCCTGTTGGATGTGATGATGCCGGAAATAGATGGCTACCATGCTTTGCGAACGCTGAAGTCTGCCGATTCCTCCCGTCATATCCCGGTGATAATGCTATCGGCTTTAGGAGAGCTGGCTAGCGTTGTCAAGTGTCTTGAAATGGGGGCGGAAGATTATCTGTCAAAGCCGTTCAATCCGGTATTGTTAAAAGCCAGGCTAGATGCTTCATTAGAAAAGAAGCGCCTGCGCGACCAGGAGGTGCTGAACCTCAAGAGAATCGAATCGATGAACGCCCAGCTGGAGCGAAGGGTGGAAGCCAGAGTAAAGGAACTCAAGCAGTCCAATGATCAATTGGTGCTAGAGGTTGCCCAGCGTAAGATACTGGAGGAAGAACTTCGGGAACAAATGACTGAGATGGCGGTGGCCGATGAGATCTCCCGGATTATTACCTCGACCCTGGACTTCGAACAGATTTACGGCCAATTCGCTCTGGAATTGAAGAAGCTGGTCAGCTTCGACCGGTTGAGCGTCAATGTGATCGATCATGACTCCATGACGCTGGTCACCAGATATCAGTACGGGCAAGAAGGTTCAGAGTACCAGATAGGCGAGTTTGAGCCGCATTCAGCCGTTACAATGCCGTTATCCTCCAAGGGCAAATTCATCGGAGAATTGGGGCTGCGCAGCCGCCAGTTTGGCGCTTTCGGGGAGAGGGAGCAGACCATACTGTCCCGGGTGGCCAAGCAGATTGCCCCTGCCGTTGATAACGCTAGATTATTTGAGGCCACGACCAAAGAAAAAGAGCGGGCGACGAGCACTTTGGCCCAGTTGCGGGCCTTGCTGGATGGAGTCGATGCTGGCATCCTCCTGTTGGGCGACGATGATGAGACGGTGTTGTGGTCCAACCGGCGGTTTGCCCAGTTATTTGGAAAAGAAAATGCTCAACCTCTGGCTGACGCGGTGGTCCAGCGTCAGCAGATCAAAGGGCTCCTCCGGAACTGCCTGTCCAATCCCGAAGAAGTGTTGGAAAGAACTGATCAGATAATCGCCGACCGCTCATACTCCGGGACTCAAGAACTGGAGTTGATTTATCCGGAACCCCGTACCATCCAGAGATTTACCACCCCGGTATACCAGGATTCGGGTGAATACCTGGGACGGCTGTGGGTCTACAACGACGTGACCGAGCAGCGCAAGCTGGAGCACCAATTATTACAGTCCCAGAAGATGGAGACCGTTGGCCGGTTGGCTGGTGGCATCGCCCACGATTTCAATAATCTGCTGACCCCCATCATGGGCTATGCCTCCCTGAGTTCCATGGCGCTGCCCGACGGCCACGTGAGTCAGCGTTACCTGGAGGAGGTCAGGAAGGCGGCGGAACGGGCCTCCGGTCTCGCCCATCAACTCTTGACCTTCTCCAAGGGTCGAATTACTCAGTCCCGGGTGACGGACCTGAATGAACTGGTCCGCAATATTGACGATTTGCTCCGGCCAGTTACCAGAGAAGATATAGAGTTGGTCACTCTTCCGGCCAAAGACCTGCCCATGGTTAGAGTCGATCCCGGGCAAATTGAGCAGGTGCTGTTGAATCTGGTTATTAACGCCCGTGACGCCATGCCAGATGGCGGTAAAATCACTATTGAGACTGTCGAAGTACATCTGGATCAAGAGTACGTCCGTCAGCACTTCTCTGGGGATTCCAGGCAGTACGTAATGTTTTCTGTCAGTGACAACGGAACTGGAATTACTGAAGAGGTCAAGGCTCACATGTTTGAACCCTTCTTCACCACCAAGGAGCCGGGCAAAGGGACCGGCCTTGGGCTGTCCACCTGCTACGGAATCGTCAAACAGAGCGGTGGTCACATTGACGTGAGCAGCGATCCGGGTCAGGGGACGATTTTCCGGGTGTATCTGCCAGTTACTGACGAAGCTCCCGCTGAAACTCCCCTGGCCCCAGATGGTCGATCTCTGCCGCGGGGGACGGAAACGGTGCTGCTGGTCGAAGATGAACCGTCGGTCCGGGTCATGGTCGCAACCATTCTGTCAGCTCAGGGATACAAAGTGCTGGAGGCGTCCACCGGCTATGAGGCGCTCCGGATCGCGGAAGAGAATTCCAGCGCCAACATTGCGCTATTGTTGACCGATGTAGTAATGGCGCAGATGGGAGGCGTAAAGTTGGCCAGTGAGTTCAGGTCCAATCATCCCGAGGCCAAGGTGATCCTGATATCAGGTTATGCTGACCAGCCGATAGACCCGAAAATAATCTCTGAGCCTGCTTTTGATGTTATCCGGAAGCCTTTCATGCCAGGGGCATTGGCCAGCAAGGTGCGGGAGGTGCTTGACCGGAAATGATTTCAAACGGAGGGCTTCGCCACGGTTAATATAATGAGGTATTGTTAGACAATTTAGGTTTAATTCTCGGATTGGTACTAATATCGGACTATAATTTCACGCATTATTGGACTTTTCCCAGTATAATCCGTCGTGCGTTCGGCATAATGCTATGGTTCAAGATTGTTATTAGATAACCGTTGCCATCGTAGCGTTGCTGCCGGTGTGCCGGGATAGAGTCTGTGAGGTTGTTTTCCATGAATTGGGCCAAGAAATTGTCCAGGAATGTAACCGCCGTTTTCGTAGTGATTATAGTATTAGTTTCGATGTTCGCCTTTAGCTTGATCGATAATCTGCGGGCATTCGCCGACCCTTCGTTGTCGCTGTCTATTTCGGCGAATCAAGGGGACCAACTGGTCCGCCGGTCAGGCACCGGAACCGCCGGTGGCCCGGCCCTTCCCACATTTGTGGCTGGAGCCACCGTTATGCTGGATGATGACTTTGACCGGGCAGAAAGCTCCGAGGTCGGTGAAGGCTGGGTGGAGGTAGAGGGGAAGGGAGCTTCGGTGGCCATTGCCGACCACCGGCTCTTGTTCGCCGATACCTCCGACGTGGTTAACCGCCCCCTGGCCAGAAGGTCCTTCACCGAGGTGTCCACGGGCACGCTCCAGTGGGACTTCGACTTTGACTGGACCAGGACCGGGGATGAGAGCATCTACCGTGTATTGATGCAACTGGGCGACGGCGGTGAAATGGACGACGACTCCCAGGACGATGGAGTCGGGGTCAACCTGGTCTGGAGCGTCATCGACGGGGAGCATCAGACCCTGGGATACGGCGATGGGGGTGATACTAGCGCTCTGACGGTATTGAGCGGTCCGGCCCATATCAGCGTGGTGGCTGACCTGGACACCCATACCTACTCGGTGTGGGTGGACGGCGCACTGGTCAAGAGCGGCATACCTTTTGACGCCGAAGTTCCTTTGAACACGGTGCGCTACTTTACCGACCAGTTGAATGAGGACAAGTTCTCCGGACGGACCTTCGATAATGTGGTCATCATCTCCGAGTCTGGGGGAAACAACCCACCGTTGGCCGATGCGGGCCCGGACCAGGGGGTTGGGGTAGGAGCGACGGTAAACCTGGACGGTGCCGGCTCGACTGACGCCGACTCGGACACCCTGAGCTACAGTTGGACCCTGCTGACCCGGCCGGCCTCAAGCACCGCCAGCCTGACCGGGGCCGATACGGCGAGCCCGAGCTTCGTAGCGGACCTGGCGGGAATATACGAAGTGGAACTGGTGGTCAGTGACGGCACGGACTTCAGCGCGCCGGACATGGTGAGCATCGCCGCCGGGGTGACTATCCTGCTGCGGGACAGCTTTGACCGGGCAGAAAGCTCCGAGGTCGGTGAAGGCTGGGTGGAGGTAGAGCGGAAGGGAGCTTCGGTGGCCATTGCCGGCCACCGGCTGTTCTTCGCCGATACCCCCGACGTGGTTAACCGCCCCCTGGCCAGAAGGTCATTTACCGAGGTGTCCACGGGCACGCTGCAGTGGGACTACGACTTTGACT
>DASTLM010000465.1:0-8044 GCA_035714945.1 Dehalococcoidia bacterium
GGGGGAGAACCGCTACAGTTGGTGGTTCGTCGGTCGGCTCCGCCGCAGAAGGCACCGCTGCAATCGGTAGCATGGGTAGGGCTGCGATCAGCAGCCCTTCAGGCGCCTCCGCCGCAGAAGGCACCGCCGCCGCCCTGGCCATTGACGCGGTCAACCAGGTCCTCGCCCTGGCCAGGGTGAACGTGGTCAGCACCCTTCGGTCCGCCAATGACCCGGAAGTGGGTGGGCCAATTATCGATCTGACCGGCGAAGACTCTGGCCTCCTGATCGGACGGCGGGGCCAGACCTTGCAGGCCCTCCAATTCGTGGTGAACATGATTGCCCGTAAAGAACTGGGGGAGAGCGTCCGGGTGGTCCTGGACGTGGAGCATTACCGCCAGCGCCGGGAACAGTCGCTCCGGGACATGGCCACCAAAGTGGCATCCCGAGTGGCGCAGACCGGTCGCAGCATAACCCTGGAGCCGATGTCGGCGGCGGACCGTAGAATGGTTCACGTTGCTCTGGCCGACTACCAGGGTGTGAGGACCGAGAGTGTTGGCCTCGGCGACGATCGGAAGGTCACCATATACCCCACCAACTAGGCCAACAACTGGCTGGGCGGAGCTTGATTGGGTCCGTCTAACCGATGTCCGACCGGGCACCAGCATCTATCTCCAATAGGGAGGTATTCCTGGCTTGAAACAGGGACAACTCCCGTTGACCAACAGGGGAAATGGACTTAGAATAGCGGTGTGAGTATCGGGTTAGATCAATTCCAACTCCGTTACCCCTTCGACCACCCCAGGGAAGAGTGTGGTGTTGTTGGCGTTTATGTACCAGGCCACGAGGCCAGCCGTTTAACCTTCTTCGGGTTGTTCGCCCTCCAGCACCGGGGGCAGGAAAGCGCCGGGATCGCCACCTCCAACGGCCGGACCATCAACGTCCACTCGAAAATGGGGCTGGTTACCCAGATCTTCCGCGAAGAAGACTTCTATCCCCTCTCCGGCGAACTGGCCATCGGCCACACTCGCTATTCCACGACCGGCAGCAGCCAGCTCTGTAACGCCCAACCGGTGGTGGTTCAAGGCCATCACGGCCGGTTGGCACTGGCCCATAACGGAAACATTATCAATACTCTTCAGGTGAAGCACCAGTTGGAGGAGCAATGGAACTGCTCCTTTTCTACCACTACCGATTCGGAATTGATTGGTCACCTTCTGGTCAACGCCCCGGGGCAGACCTGGGAGGAGCGGGTATTTTACGGCATGAGGGTCCTGAACGGGGCCTTTTCTTTTACGGCTCTGACCGTGGATACCATCATCGCGGCCCGCGACCCCCTGGGTATCCGTCCCCTTTGCCTGGGCAAGCTAAACGGCGGTTGGGTAATCGCTTCGGAAAGCTGCGCTATGGAGCACATTGGCGCAACCTTTCTGCGAGAGGTTGAACCCGGGGAAGTAATCGTTATCGACAAGAACGGGCTGCGCTCTGCCTTGTGGAGTGGTGACAAGGGCCGACGGGCCATGTGTGTCTTTGAGTTGATCTACTTCGCCCGGCCCGACAGCGTGATGGACGGTAAACTGGTGTATTCGACCCGGCGAGAGATGGGGGCTCAGCTCGCCAGGGAACATGCGGTGGACGCAGATCTGGTCATTGGCATCCCCGACTCTTCAACTGCTGCCGCCGTGGGATACGCCCAGGAGTCAGGGATTCCCTACAGCGATGGTCTGATCAAGAACCGCTACGTGGGCCGGACGTTCATTGAACCTGAGCAACGTATGAGAGACATTGGCGTGCGGCAAAAATTCAATCCCTTGACCGAGGTGATCCAGGGCAAGAGGCTGGTGGTAGTGGATGACAGTATCGTACGGGGCACCACTACCCCCCATGTGGTCAGTCTGTTGCGGCGGGCCGGCGCCGCCGAGATCCATATGCGAGTCTGCGCCCCACCAATAAAGAACCCCTGCTACATGGGCGTGGACATGGCTACCCGCCAGGAATTGATCGCCGCCAACAAAAGCATCGAAGAAATCCGGGTCATTACTGGTGCTGATACTTTGGGCTACCTGAGCATTGAGGGTCTGATGAAGGTGGTTGGCGGCACCCACGGCGGTTTCTGCTCCGCTTGCTTCACCGGCGATTATCCAGTCCCAGTGCAGCTGGAACTGACCAAACTAACTCTCGAAAATTCCCCCAGCAAAGTTGCCAGGACGTCCACCAAACTCTAGCTCCTGACCAACTCATCTCCGCTGACTCCCTTCCAGACCATCCCAAATGCCTTGCCATCCGCTGGTGCATCCTTTAACCTGGTACTGCGATCAGTCCATCCGTACTCACCCTCGCAACCGGTACCAAGGAGCACACATTGTCTGGCAACACCTACTTCGCCGCCGGCGTGGACCTGGACGACCTGGACGGTCTGAAGGACCGTATCAAGGCCTTCGCCGCCCTGACCCACGGGCCAGAGGTCCTGGACCCTGGCGGAGGCTTCGCCGGTCTATACCAGCTGTTCGGTTATAAGGAACCGGTACTGGTGGCCAGCGCCGATGGTGTGGGCACCAAGCTGAAGATCGCGGCTCAAATGGGACACTTTGAATCAGTAGGACAGGATCTGGTGTCGCTGAACGTCAACGACATCCTGACCAAGGGGGCCAGGCCGCTGTTTTTCCTGGACTACGTGGCCTTCAGTGCCCATGACCCGCAACGCATGGAAACACTGATGCGGGGCATAGTCTGGGGTTGCCGGGAGGTAGGCTGCGCCCTCATCGGCGGCGAAACCGCTCAAATGCCTGGGCTGTACTCCGATGATGACTTCGATCTGGCCGGATTTGTGGTGGGCGTGGTCGAGCGGGTTGCCCTCCTGGACCCCAGTTCCATACAACCGGGAGACACCCTCCTTGGCATACCCTCCAGCGGCGTGCACACCAACGGGTTTTCGCTGGTGCGAAGGGTCTTCAACATTGATCAGAATTCGTCGGTGCTGTTCCAAGAATTCGATGGATTGCCCCACCAACTGGGGGAAGAATTGTTGATCCGGCACCGGTGCTACTATCCCTTGTTGGCGCCGGTTTTACCAATGATCAAGGGACTGTCCCACATCACTGGCGGCGGGCTTCCTGGCAAGATTCCTGGGATACTCCCCGACACGGTGGCCGCCGAGCTAAACCGGGGCTCCTGGCTGGTTCCCGCCATATTCCCGGTAATTCAGCAGGCGGGTAGGGTGACCGACGGGGAAATGTATCGCGTGTTCAACATGGGCCTGGGCATGGTGGCGGTATGCGACGTGGAATCAGTAGCCACCATTCTTGATATGCTGCCTGACGCCCAGGTCGTGGGCAGGATTGTCTCCAGAGTAGGCCAGGAGCAGGTGCACATTATCTAGGTTTAAATTTCGGACCAACGGGGCGGCGAAGTTGAAGGCGCTAATCAGTGTATACGATAAGTCGGGGATAGTAGAGTTCGGCGAGAAGCTGGTCCAGGCCGGATTCGAACTGGTCAGCACCGGAGGGACTTACAGTGTTCTGGCCAGAGATGGCGGCCTACCGGTGCGTCAGGTCTCTGAAATTACCGGCTCCCCGGAAATTCTGGACGGCCGGGTCAAGACCTTACATCCAACAATCTACGCCGGACTGCTGGCCCGCCGGGATTCAAGCGAGCACATGGGTGAGCTGACCAGGCAGGGTATTGACCCCATCGACCTGGTAGTAGTTAATCTCTATCCCTTCGTTGCCACCATCCGTCGCCCCGGCGTCACGCTGGAAGAAGCTCTGGAGAACATCGACATTGGCGGCCCAACCATGCTGCGGGCTGCCGCCAAGAACTTTCCCTCCGTCGCCGTTGTCGTTGACCCAGCGGACTATGGGTGGGTCGCCGGGAAGCTGTCAGGAAGCGGCCTCACCGTCGAGGAGCGGCGGCGTCTGGCAGCCAAAGCCTTCAGCCACGTGGCAGTATATGACGCGGCGGTGGCCGGCTATTTGACGGTCCCCACCGCGGAAGATGAACTTCCGGAATGTCTGGCGGTCGGTTTGACCAGGGTCGCCGGTCTGCGCTACGGGGAGAATCCCCACCAGCGGGGCGCTCTATACACCCTTGCTGGAAAATCGTCGGGCGGGATCGCCACCGCCCGGCAACTGAGCGGTCGGGAGCTTTCTTTCAACAACCTGATGGACGCCGATGCCGCCTGGCGCACCGTCAGCGACTTTGCCGATCCGACGGTGGCGGTGATTAAGCACGCCAACCCCTGCGGCCTGGCCACCGACGATGACCTGGGCCAAGCGTACCAGAAGGCTTACGAAGGTGATTCCATCTCCGCCTTTGGCGGTATCGTGGGTTACAACCGGACGGTTACCGCCGCCGCCGCCCAGGCGATGGGCCCGGTGTTCTATGAGGTGGTGGTGGCTCCAGGTTATGAGCCCGCCGCGCTGGAAATTCTGGAGAAGAAGCGAAATTTACGTATTCTGGCCGTGGAACGGGAGTCCGGGGCACCGGCCTATGACATCAGACCCATCACCGGAGGGATCTTGCTCCAGACTCCCGATGCCATTGATGAAGACCCGGCGGCCTGGAAAGTGGTTACTCACCGGGCTCCCACCGAGGCGGAGTTGGAGGACCTGGCTTTTGCCTGGACCGCGGCCAAGCATATCAAGTCCAATGCCATCGTGTTTGCTAAGGACCAGACACTGGTTGGCATGGGTGCCGGTCAGCCCAACCGGGTGGTCAGCGTGCATCTGTCCCAGCGAACGGCTGGAACGAAAGCCAAAGGCAGCGTGTTGGCATCGGATGCTTTCTTCCCCTTCCCGGACAATATTGAGCTGGCGGCGGAGGCTGGTGTTAGCGCCATCGTCCAACCCGGCGGTTCCATTCGTGACGAAGAGGTGATCGCAGCAGCCGATAAACATAACCTGGCGATGGTGTTTACCGGCGTTCGGCATTTCCGGCACTAGAAAGCGCCACCAATATCCTGGCAGCTCTGGCCCCGGCAACGCGATGTGGTTCATCTGATATTGACGGCTCACTGTTATAGCAGTGAGCCCTTGCCAAAATTAGTGAATGCCCAGTTTTGTTGACATAATTATCCCGGTTTACAATGAGGAACGGGACCTGCCCCAGAGCATCAAGAAGCTGACCGAGTTCCTCGAGGCCAACCTGGCCAATCCCTGGCAGGTAATAATCGCCGACAACGCTTCCACCGACGGTACTCGCGCGATTTCGGAAGGGCTTTGCCAACAATACCCGCACGTCAACTACCGGTATCTGCCAGAAAAGGGCCGCGGTCGGGCCCTCAGCACTGCCTGGCTGGAAAGCGACGCCGACCTGCTCAGCTATATGGACGTTGACCTTTCCACCGATCTGGCATATTTTCCACCGATGATCGAAGCTCTGGAATCAGGCTACCATGTCGCCATCGGCAGCCGGTTAAGCCCAGGATCGAAGGTTGCCCGCTCCTTCAAGCGGGAGTTCATTTCCCGGGCCTACAACCTCATTGTCAAGATTATGTTCTTCACCACTTTTCCGGATGCGCAATGCGGGTTCAAGGCGTTAACCTGGCAAGCAGCTCAGGCAATCGTCCCCCGAATCCGAAACCACAACTGGTTTTTCGATACTGAGCTTCTGATTATCGCCGCCAAAAATGGCTACCGGATCAAGTCGGTGCCGGTGAAGTGGGACGATGATCCCAACAGCTCGGTCAAATTAATCCGCACCGCCACTGAAGACTTGAAAGGATTGCTCCGTCTGCGCTTCGGGGGCGTTCCCCGAGTGCCCGGCCCGGAAGAAACGATAAAACGATAAGGGAAGAAACCACAGGCGATGCACGTCAGGAGGGCCTATTCATGGAACTCGGTCTGAAAGGAAAAAACGTTATAGTTACCGGCGGTGGCTCCAACATTGGCCGGGCCATCGTGCATGCGCTGGCCGCTGAAGGCTCCAACATCACCATTGCCGAACTGGTCCCGGAACAGGGAGAGAAAGTGGCCGCCGAGGTCGCGGCAATGAACCCCGCCAGCCGGGTCAAGGTGATTCCCACCAACGTGACCGACCACCAGCAAGTCGAGGCGATGGTGGGCCAGGCGATTGCTGAGTTTGGCAGTATCGATGTCCTGGTCAACAACGTGGGCTGGACGATTGACCGCCTGTTTTTGGACAAGCCCAGGGATGAGTACGAAAAAGAGGTCCAGGTCAATCTATGGGGTACAATCAACTGCATCCACGCTGTTTTGCCTCACATGATCGAACGTCAGGCTGGAGCGGTGGTCAGCATCAGTTCCGACGCCGGGCGAATGGGGGAATATCGGGAAGCGGTGTACTCGGCGTGCAAGGCTGGAGTCATCGCCCTGAGCAAAGCCATCGCCCGGGAGACCGGACGTTACGGACTGCGCTTGAACGTGGTCTGTCCCGGATTGATCGTGCCACCCCGGGACGAGTCAATCAGCTCGGAGAGCATGTGGAACCAGATGAGGGACATCTTCACTGACGATGTGCTGCAGCGGGTGGAGCGAAATTACATTCTGCGCCGCATGGGTACCGCGGGCGAGATAGCCAACGCGGTGGTGTTTCTGGCCTCGGATGCGGCCAGCTTTATCACCGGGCAGACCCTGAGCGTCAGCGGCGGCTATACCATGATGTGACGGATTCCTATTTGACCAGAGACTTCACCCAAAAGGGGCAACAGTCATAGCCGGGCGGTATCAGGCCTTACGGAATTCCAAAAAAAGCGTGGGAACCGGGGTCTCCCCGGTTCCCACGCTGGTCCCTGGCATTGAATCCAGCCCACCCGCTCCGATGGGGGGCGTTGCGGCTAAAGAGCAGCTACCTGCTGGCGGAGCGCCTCCAACTCGTCAATCAACTGGGCCTTGGTCTTTTGCCGGTCCTTCATCCCAACTTTGGACTTGCTGTTCATCGCCACCAGCTCGAAGGACCGGGCCTCAATCCTGGGCATGAGGGACTGAACCAGGCTTTCGTCCACTGCGCTGGCGATGGATGGGTAGCCCGCCCGCTCGATCATGGACTTCAATTTGCCGCCCTTGAACTGGTCCAGAGTCCAGCGCAATGTGTCACCCGAGGTGGTGGTGTCCCAGTAGATACGTACATCCTGGTTGCGCGGTCCGTAATGATAGTGGGGGCCAACCTCGAAACAATCGAAAGCCAATAGCTCAACTTCCTCGTCGGCTACGTCCGACAGAACGTGGATTGCCAGGCCCCGGTCGTTGTTTACCTCGCGGAACTCCAGTCCAAAGCGAATGTTGCCCGCCTCGACCATATCGCCTTCCAGTAACCGCTCCAGCTTGTGGTGCACGGTGCGGCGGCCGGTACGAGCCAGCTCTCGTGCCTTCTGCTCGATCTGATCCAGAGTGGATGCCTGGACGGGGTGGGATACTAATTTGGCTGCCAGTTCATCGTAGCCCGCCCGCTTGACCATACCGGGCAGGTTGTTGCGGAGTTGTCCCAGCGTCCAACCGACCGGGTTGCCGGCGGTAGTCTTGTCCATCGGCAGGCGGATGTTATGGTTCTCCGGGCCGTAATGGTAGTGCGGAGCCTGATCGAAGCAATCGAAACGCAGAATCTCGGTGTCCTTTCCGTCAACGTCTCCGTATACCTGCAGCATCAAGCCCTGGTCAGGCATTAGCTCCCGCCGATAGGACATGGCTACGCTCACCGGCCCAGCGTTGATAACGGTGTTGCCTTTCTCCATGGTAGTTCCTCCATCCTAAAAAATTTTGCCAATATATTTGGCCCTGGTGCAAATGACCCCATCGGGGCCATCTACGGCGACCATCTTGCAATAAAGCTCAGGCCATTCCCGGTTATGCGAACCCGCAACACAAGCTTGCCCTGGAATCAATCGTCAGTTACCCCTGATGGGGCAATTTTTGCAATTATAGCACGCCGCAATCGGTTGGCAAATCATTCCCTAAAAATCAAAAAATTGAAAAATTGAAACAATTACGTTTCGCTGGTCATCCCGGAAGCGCCAGAATAGTCCCATCTGGTGAAACCAACCGGTAATGCCTTGCGCCAGCGGACTGGTTGACATAAATTTCCCAGATACTGACGAACTGGAATTTTGGAC
>DASTLM010000466.1:0-6816 GCA_035714945.1 Dehalococcoidia bacterium
ATTGTCCCCAAAAATCTTGGTTTGGATTTCAGTTCTACCCACTGAAAAAATCTCCCGCAAATAATTCGGTGGCTCGCCCCTACTCCATATCGCCCCAGGTCTCGCCCCACTTGGCGTCCACCTTTAGCGTCACGTCCAACGACATGGCTGCCGGCATCTCATCGAACACCACGCTTTTCAGGTTTTCCATCTCCTCCTGGGGCATCTCAAACACCAGTTCGTCATGGACCTGCAGCAGCATCCTGGACTTCATTTTCTCCTGCTTCAGCCGGTGATGCACCTTGATCATGGCAATCTTCATTATATCGGCGGCGGTGCCCTGAATCGGCATGTTGATCGCCATGCGCTCGGCGGCGGAGCGCACGTTGTAGTTGGCGGACTGAATCTCCGGCAGGTACCGGCGCCGGCCCAGCAGCGTTTCGGCGTACTGAGATTCCCGGGTCCTGGCCTTGACTTCCTCCAGATAGGTGGAAATGCCCGGGTATTTGGCAAAATAGGTATCGATGAACCTGGTGCCCTCCTCCCGGCTGAACCCGGTCTGCTGGGAGATGCCGTGGGCCGACAGTCCATAAATGACGCCAAAGTTGAGCACTTTGGCAATGCGGCGCATCTCCGAGTCCACCTGGTTGATCGGCACCTCAAACATCAGCGAAGCGGTGGCCGAATGTATGTCCTCGCCGCGCTTGAAGGCCTCCAATAGGGCCGGGTCCTGGGAAAGATGGGCCAGCACTCTCAGCTCGATCTGCGAGTAGTCGGCGGAGAACAACAGCCAGTTGGGCGCGTCCTCGGCGATGAAGGCCCGCCGGACCTGACGGCCCAACTCGGTGCGGATGGGTATGTTCTGCAAGTTGGGGTCGCTGCTGGACACCCGCCCGGTGGCCGAGCCGGTCTGGTTATAGCTGGTGTGGATGCGGCCGGTGCGGGGGTTGATCATCTCCGGCAGCGCATCAACGTAGGTCGACTTGAGCTTGGCGACCTGCCGGAATTCCAGTATTTTGTCCACCACCGGATGCAGGCCCCTCAGGGCCTCCAGCGAGTTGGCGTCGGTGGAATAGCCGGTCTTGGTGCGCTTGGTACGGGGCAGTCCCAGTTCCTTGAACAACAGGTCGCTGAGCTGCTGGGGCGAGTTGATATTGACGGTATGGCCAATGGACTGGTACAGGTCTACCTCGGTCTGGCTCATCTGCTGATTCAAGTCCCGGGACATCTCATGCAAGGCGCCTTCGTCCACCCTGATGCCCTGCCGCTGCATTTCCACGAACACCGGCACCAGAGGCATCTCGATCTCGGTGAGCAGGTGACCCATACCCTGATTGTTTAGCTGTTCTTCCAGAACCGTACGCAAGCGGCCGGTCATATCGGCATCGGCGGCGGCGTAGGGCGTGGCGTCCTCAATTGACACCTGGTCAAAGGTCACCTGTTTCCGTCCGGTGCCGATCATCTGGCTGATGGGAGTCATCTCCACCCCCAACGTCTCCAGGGCCAGTTGCTTCAACCCCAGGGTATGTTTGCCCAGCAGGTGCGCGACGATCATGGTGTCACAGTCGACGTTCTGGGGATTAATCCCATGGTTGGCCAGCATCATCAGGTCGTAGTTGGCGTTGTGGGCCGCCTTGTGCAGGTCGGGGTTCTCCAGCAGCGGCTTCACCCGGGCCAGCACTTCCTCCAGGGGCAGTTGAGCCCCCTGAGCGTGACCCACCGGCACATACCAGGACCGACCCGGACGGGTGGAGAAACTGAGGCCCACCAGGCTAGCCCGCATGGGGTCGATGCTGGTGGTCTCGGTGTCAAAGGCGAAACTGCCGGCCTCTTCCAGGTCCGCCAGCATAGCCGCCAGTTGCTCCGGGGACGCCACCGTCCGGTAGTCGACATTGGAAAGGCCAGTCCCGCCGTTGGCCCGGGCTTCCCCCGCCGCGGCAGCCACGGCCAACGATCCGGCGGGAATCCGAGGGATCACGCTGAAGAACTCGATCTCGGTCATGAGACCAACCACCTTTTGACGGTCGAACTGGCCAAAGCGGGACGCCTCCCGGTCCAGTTCCACCGGCGCATGGCGGTCGATGGTCATCAACAGCCGATTCTCAAAGGCTCGCTCCCGGTTTTCCTCCAGAGATTGCCGAACGCTGGGGGGTTTCACCTCTTCGAGATGCTGGTAGATGGTTTCCAGGTCCTGATAGTCGTTGAGCAGGCCGATGGCCCGCTTTTCGCCGATGCGGGGCACGCCAGGAATGTTGTCGGAGTTATCTCCCAGCAGGGCTTTAAAATCGGGCTGCTGAGCGGCGGTCAGACCCGAGTAACGGGCCTCCAGTTCCGCCTCGTCGTAGACCCGGCGTTCCTGGATGCTGGAGGCCAGGTCTACGCGCACTTTGGGCGAAATCAACTGAAATGTGTCCCGGTCACCGGTGAGAATTACCACGTCGATGCCCTGCTCTTCGGCCTGACGGGACAGGGTGCCGATCACGTCATCGGCTTCATAACCCTCAATCTCGAAAATTGGCACTCCGAAGGCCCGCATCAGGTCTTTAACCCGCTGGAACTGGGGCCTGAGTTCGGGAGGCGTCGGTGCCCGTTGGGCTTTGTATTCTGCAAAACGCCGGTGGCGGAAAGTTGGCGCCGAGGTGTCAAAGGCGATGGCGCAATGAGTTGGGTTCCAGTCCTGCAGCGCGCGCAGAAAAACATTGGTGAAGCCATAGACGCCGGTCACATCCTCCCCCGTCGCGGAAACCGTGAGGTTTCGCTGCACCGAGATGGCGCGAAAGGCGCGGTGTACCATGGCGTGCCCGTCCATCAGCATGAGCAGAGGCTGGTTCGAGGTGGGGAAAAGGGACAGCGTCCCGTTGCTGGCTTTGGCCATAGCTGACACCTCCGGCGGTGGCGCCGATTGCTGTGGCTGCATTATACAACAGGTGTTTGGGCGGCGCAGTAACTCCGGTGCCGGCCGGCCCGGCCTAGAGGGGGTTTTTCTTCACCGACCGCAGGGCGTCCAGGATCGGCGATACAACTCTCAACAGGAACTCCAGACCGATGATGAAGAACAGGTAATAGATGACATGCTCCAATTGGCCTGAGGTCTGCTGCAAAGCTTCCACGGACGCTGGAATCGAGAAGTAGGAGATATCAATGAGAAACACAGCCAATAGCGCGAAGGGCAGCATTTTGGACAGGTCCCGGGACAGGTCCTCGTCGTAATAGGCGGTGATCCGGATGCCGGCCAGTACCGACATGGCAACCAGCAGAATCGAGTCGACCGAGCGGTTCTTGGCGAGAAAACTCAACAACACGGTCAGTACCACGAACCAGGCAAAGGCCACAATGGGGAACAGCACCAGGTACTTGCCCAGATAGAACACCAGGTGAAGCAGTATTCTGAGGCTCCTGATTCTTGATTGCTGGTATTTCTCCAGGTTCAACTCGAAGATGTCCCTTCGAGCCAGAAACCGGTAGAAGTTGAATACGAAAATTGAGTAGACTGACACGCCCACAACAAAGTAAATCAAGGGCTGCAAGGTGGCGGAGGCATCTACCAGGTTCAAATTGGCAAAATTCATGATTGGTGCACTGGCGTCGACTCCTGGCGTTACTCTTTGACCGTTACTCTTTGACCGTTACTCTCCGCCAGAAGGATAGCGCTGGGGAAGGCGATTTCCGGCGGCGATTCCGGCGGCGTGGATCAAATTTAGCCTGGACCGGGGCTAACCTCAAAGTCCACGGGTGTGGAATGAGTGGGGAACCCGCCGGGTCTGGTCTGGCACCCGGTTGTCACCGGATTTCCCAACATTCTGGTCACTGGCCCAGTTTGGTCCGCGGCCGCGAGAAGGATGGTAACACCCCTCGAATCAGTGACCACAACCCAGGCCCATGCTACAATGGCCCTGATCTCAAGATGCGGAACTGGTCTAAATGCCCCTGTTTGAATACCGGTGCGACGATTGCCGGCTCAACAATACGCTGCTGGTGTATAGCTGGTCCAAAGATCCCGACCGCACCTGCCGGCATTGCAACAGCCCAAATCTGACCAGGCTGGTCTCCAGATTCGCCAGAGGACGCTCCTGGGGCGAGAGCCTTGGCTGGGTACCCGATGGTGAGACGCTAAGCGACGTGAACCAGGACGACCCCCGCAGCATCGATCAGTTCATGGGTAGGATCAAAGATGTAATGGGCGGCCAGGTAACCTCCGAGTTCAACGAGATGCGCCGGGAGTTGCGCCCCAGGCCCGATTCCGCCGACCCCGGTGGCAGCGGTTAGCCATGCCAGGTCTCCAGCGATAATTTCCCGATAACAATATCCCAGCTAGAGGTCGGTAATGCCGATTTATGAGTTCCGTTGCGTCAGTTGCGGAAAGGTGTCCGCCTTTTTCACCCGGTCGATCAGCGCCGCGCTTGACCCGACCTGCAATCACTGCCAGAGTCAGGATATGCAGCGTCGCATGTCTTCCTTCTCCCTGGGCAGGACCCCCCGGTCAGTCCACGCCCAATATCCCTCCGCCGGTCTGCCAGACCTGGACTACTATAGCGATCCGCGCAACATCGGGCGCCACGTGGAGGACAGCTTCAAACAGTACGGCATGGATCTGCCCCAGTCGGTGAGAAACACTATCGATGCCGCCCGAGAGGGCGACCTCCCCCAGGGAGGGGACTGATGCGGGCAACTCCCTTTCTGGCACAAACCCTGCGGAACGCCCTGGCTGGCTCGATTGAGGCTCTGGTCCAGGTCTGTCCGCCGATGTTGGATGATACGTCATCAGTTCAGCGACTGTCCGATCTGAAAACCCACCTGGAGTCGGAACCGGGGGAATCTAACTCCTCGACATTTGACCAACCCTCCCCTGGTGATTGCCTGCAACTGACCAACACCGCCCGTCAACTGCTCACGACCCTGCAGGGTTGGGAAGGCGGTGGCCCGAATCGGGAGGTGATGTCCTCCCTGGAACAGGTCTTGATTCGCCTGAATACCGACCTGGCCTCGGCCTTGCGCCAGAAACAGGCCCATCGAGTTCGCGGACTGTATGTCATCATCGACCCGCAAGTAACCGCTGGCCGGGAACCGCTGGCCGTGGCCGCCGCCGCCGTTCGCGGCGGGGCCAGGATGCTGCAACTACGGGACAAGCTGCGGGACAAGGGCGAGTCATTGCCGCTGGCCGCCGCGTTGCAGGAGCTATGTGAAGCCAACGATGTCTTGCTGATCATTAACGACCACCTGGACCTGGCAGTAGCCGTGGGTTCGGGGGGCGTCCACCTGGGCCAGACCGACCTGCCGGTGGAACAGGCCCGTCGGGTGCTGGCCCCTCACCAGGTCCTGGGGCGATCCAACCGGGAGATTGAGCAGTTGGTGGAATCGCAGCAGATGGGCGCCGACCATCTGGCCTTTGGCCCCATTTACCCCACCGGCACCAAGTCGATAGTCCGGCAACCCCAGGGCGTGGAGCGCCTGAAGCAAGCCAGAGATGTCGCCCGGGTGCCGCTGGTGGCCATCGGCGGCATCAACCTGGAAAACGTAGCCCCGGTGGTGGCAGCGGGCGCCGATGCCATTTGCGTGACCGCGGCAGTGGGGGCTGCCCCCGACCCGGAAGCGGCGGCCAGCCGGCTGGTTGAGGCGATCCAGGCAGCAGGAGGCCAGGCCTAGTGCCATCTCGATACAACACCGATCTGTCCAACATCGTTACCGGCGCCATCGAGCGATTGACCGCCCGGCACCGGACCCGGGAGCAGGCGCTGTCGATTTCCCGGGAAGTCATCCGCTTTTCGGCCAACGCCATCCGGGCGGTGCACCGTGGCCAGTTTGAAGAGGCCAGGGGTCTCATCCAGCAGGCAGGTCAACGGCTCAAGGAGACCGAGCCCATCCGCCTGGCCAGCCCGGAGATATACTACGCCGGGTTTCTGTCCGACGCCCGCAAAGAGTACAGCGAAGCCAACGTGACGCTGGCAGTCATTTCCGGGGGCGATATTCCCCACCCGGGGCAACTGGAGGTCGACGCCACCGACTACCTCAATGGCATTGCCGAGGTAATCGGTGAGTTGCGACGCTACATTCTGGACTCGCTGCGCCGGGACGCCGTTGACCGCTGTGAAGAACTGATGGAAGTTATGGACGAAATTTACGGCATTCTGGTGACGGTGGACTTCCCCGAAGCGGTGACCGCTGGCTTGCGCCGCAGCACCGATGCCATGAGGGGTGTGCTGGAACGCACCCGAGGCGACCTGACCATGTCCCTGCGTCAGCGCCGGCTGGAATCGCAGCTAGCCCAGTGGGAACAAAGGCAGTCCGGGTAATTTCCCCCAGGACTTCCATCAAGTGCTGCTCAGTCATCATCGCGGAGACCACTTGGGGGGCCTGCCCCACCGGCAGGGATAACGGTCCGTGAAGACTCCCGATGCTTTGCCGCTGCAAATTTACCCATCGGCTGACACAGGCGAGCATATCCTCCCGGTTACTCCCGATCACCAGGATGCAGGCGCCAGGATGCGGGCACCAGGATGCAGGATCGAAGGCTGCTAGACTGGGGGCGTTGTGCTATCATTGGCCCGGCAAACAAGCATCACAAAGCATCACAGAGGAGGCGGGAACATGCCCTTCGGTGGTAATGATTGGCTGGCATTAACTCCGGAAACCACCCTGGACCGGAGCTTCCCATCTGTGACCCCCATCCGGAGATACAGAACACCGCGGCCCACGATGCCAGGGGTCAACTGGCCAGACCCGGCTTCCGGGCTGGGGCAAAGGCGCTGGCCGGCATGGGTCTCTCTTATGATGCCTGGCTGTACTTCCCCCAGTTGCCGGAACTGGCCGACTTCGCCAGAGCGGTGCCGGACCTCACCA
>DASTLM010000467.1:0-4121 GCA_035714945.1 Dehalococcoidia bacterium
GTGCCTCCCTTTGCGGAAATTGTGGGGGACTCTAGAATTCTTTGATCCGCGGCAGGACTTCCCGGCCAAACAATTCGATTTCCTCCATGACCTCCTGGTGGGTAATGCCGGACTCCTGGAACCCCAGGTCCACCACTCCGGTGCCGCACCGGGCGTGGAACACCTTTAGTTGCTGGACGATGCTGTCGGGACTGCCCACGAAGGTGATCTGTTCCCGCCGGGGGCGGGCCCCCGGGGTCTCCGTGGCACGGCCATTGCGGTCGCGGGGATCGAACTCCCTGCCGTCCCGGGCGGCAAACACGGCCTGGGTAACTGAAGAGCGCAGGTTCATGCCCCGTTCCGGCAATCCGGAAGCCTGGAGACGCCGCAAACGGTCTTCGGCTTGGCGGTCCGTTTCCGCCAGCAAGATGCTGGCGCGGTAAACGATCTGGTCGGGGGTGGGCCGCCAGCCGGCTTCCTGGCACCATTGTTGGTATTTCCGGGTAATCTGGGACACTTGCTCCACGCCGTCATAGGATACGGCCAGCCCCAACCGGTGGGAGGCGGCGTACCGGATGGCGTCTTCGCTCCTCGTCGCCACGATCACCGGAGGCAAAGGCTGCTGCACCGGCCGCGGACATACGGAGACCGTGCGGAACTGGTAAAAGCGGCCTTCCCAGGAAAAGGGCTGAGGTTCGGTCAACGCTTTCAAGACCAGGTCCATGCCCTCGAAGAGCCTGCCCCGGCCCTCCGCCGGGTTCATACTGTAGGGGAGGTCCTCGCTGGGGACGCCCCGCAGGAAGGCCATGATCACCCGGCCACCGGTCAGATTGTCCAGCATCCCGACTTCCTCGGCGACCCGGACCGGATTATGATGCTGCAGCAATTGCCCCAACAGGGCGATTCTGACCTTCTTACACCGCTGCGCCACGGCAGCCGCCATCAGCGCCGGGTTTGGGGTGAGCCGGTTGCCCGAGTAGTGATGTTCCGAGAAGCTGAGCCAGTCAAAGCCCATCTCCTCGGCCAGTTCGCACTCTTCCATCCCCTCGGCATAACTCTGCATCGTCACCGCCGGGTCGTGATAGCTCGGTGGCACCGGCCAGGTGGCGGGAAACTTGTGCCTTTCTGAATATCCCATCTGGGCAAACAGGGATGCCTTCATGGATTTCCTCCCCGGTAACGATTCGCTGCACCGGTTTTGTCGTGGCTGGCGAGTTCCCACTGGGCATGCTGATGGTCAGACGGCCAGTCCCACTGGGCAGCATTGCTCAGAAAGTACCGGTGGGGGTTGCTCGGACCGGCTTGCCCGCCGATAGCTCCCACCGGGATGCCGCGAACTATAGTCCCGCCGGTCACCGGCGTCAACCGCCCCCGGCCCGGTCAACGATTCCCCTGGGTGGGGCGGCCGCCACCCCTGGACCGTGTTTGCCAGATATCGTGCTTCTCTGCCCAACTGACTTGAACTGATTCATGTAGAATCGTCTTCTGTATTTAATATTCAAGCGCTCGCGTTCAATTAACACCCTGGATCGCAATTGTGGACCGGCGATGGCTTTAATCGTCTCAACAACATAGCCTCTCGCCTCATCGTTTTCGGTTTCCGTGATAAAGCGGAGCAGGGCCGGCACGGTAGAGGGCAGTTTTTGTTGTTCAAGATATGATAAGGCGCCAGTCACCCGTCCCCGAGGCCAACTCGGCTCTTTTACCAATCGCAGGGCGAGAAAATCGGCTATTCTCGAGCCGAAACGTTGGTCAAGCACATATGCTACGCTTTCTGGTGCAGGTTCCCAGGGTCGTTTCATTGTCGACCGACAGCGATACCGAGCAAGGCCAGGGCATGGTGGGGGAATACAGAGTGTCGCTCCAAGGCTTCAGTGATAGCCACCACCCCGGTGCGACGCAACAGCCCTAAGGCCAAATTCTGCAGGCTGGCGCAAGCCCTTGGCCCTTGCCCGCACCGAATTCGGCAATGGTCTTCACCGTACACCACGTCTCTCACCCAATGTAAGCCGTTCTCTATGTGCCAGTGGCCCCGCCACAGATCCAGTAACCGCCCGGCATCGGCCTGGTGGGGAGCTAGACTGGTAATGGCATGGACCATTTCCCGGGTGGTCTTACCTTTGCAGGCCACTGTCCGTTCCAACTGGCATACTCGTCCCACCTGGGGCCACGGCAAATAATCATTCAGGGCACTGGAAGCCCACAAGCGTCTTAGCTCCTGGTGTCTCCTCCGTGTCAACTCCGGTCTTCTACATAGTCAAATGCCTCGCCAAAGGGGGGTTCGGTGAACAACAGGGCGATGTCCCTTTTGAGGGTGGGTTGGTTGTCTTTGACCACCCAGAAGTAATCACCACCGGCGGCCAGTACTTGCTGGGATAAGGACCTTTGGGCCAGCATCGCATCTCCAGTGACTACCCGGTCCTTTAGTTGCAGGGTTGCCAATACCCTGGGTGCTGCCACTATCTCGTTCTCCTTTTGGTCTACCGCTTCCTGGGCCAATACTACTTGTGTCTGATGAGCATAGGCCGCCAGCAAATGCAAACCACCAGGAACGCCTCGGACGGTCTTGCCATCCATCCCAATCCCTACCCCAGCAGCCAGGGGCGTGGTAGTGCGTAGCCAGGCATTAAGGCATTGATCCAGGGTTTGGGCATCCAAACGTTTCAACAGGCGATGGAGGGTGGCACAACAAGGCATCGGGCCTGGAGAGAAGCCCAAAGACAATGCTACATTGCTACATCCCCAGCGTGGAGTCTTCCCCAGCGAGCGATGGCGTGCAAGCTAGTTGCCTTGCATAGCAACCCAGCGGCCATCAATAACAAGAAGGAAATCGAGGCCAGAGAGGCAACCTGGTCTTGGGACAATGGTGCTTCCGGGGTTGGAGGTGTGGTAATCTCCATCTGAAGGCTCCTATCTCGGTCAGGTTTGTTGTGGGAAAACATAGCTTACCGAGATTTGGGGCCTTCAGCTATCCCCTCCGAGAATGAAACGACCCCCATAGAGGATTGAGAATCGCTTGCGGAAATGCCCCTAATCCCTTATGAAATATGGGCACCAGGCAGTTTTCTTCTTGCCTGTGTATATACATTCGTGTACACTTTAGGAAAGGCCCATGAAATTTGAATGGGATGAAGCGAAGAACGAGCGGAACATCGCCCAACATCACATTGATTTCGTTGAAGCGAAGCTGAGTTTTGAAGGTAACGTTCTCGCATTTGTTGATGATCGCCGCGATTACGGGGAGACCAGGATCGTAGCCATCGGCCTGGCGGAGGGAAGAGAGCTTACGGTGGTTTATACCATGCGTGGCGACGTTGTAAGAATAATTTCCGCAAGGAGGGCAAGAAGAGATGAGCGAAGAGCGTATCGTGAGAAGTACCCTGAGTGATCGCCGCAAGGGAAAGACGGACTGGGCTCGTGTGGATGCCATGACCGAGGAGGAGATTGAGGAGGCGGCGCGTTCCGACCCTGACAACCCGCCTCTGGATGAGGAGTTTTTCAAGCACGCCAGAATCGTTACGCCGCCGCCAAAGAAAGCGGTCCATCTCCGCATAGATTCCGACGTACTGGAATGGTTCAAGCGTCAGGGCAAGGGCTACCAGACCCGCATGAACGCGGTCCTGCGGGCATATATGGAAGCCCGTTCCGGCCGGTCAAACGATCAGAGGCCAGACTAGGTGCACTATTGAAACGTCAGTGACCCCAGGGGTCCCCCGAATTCCAGTGCCGGTACCGCAGTCCCTCTTTTCCATCCTTGATTCCCTCGTAGAAAGCCCAGTCTGAGACTGCTCCAGATGATGCCATCATTAAAGTGGAAGAGGAGTTCGGGTGTGAGCGTCAGTTGGTCCCCAGTCTGGTGTGGCCCCAATAATCTCACCTCTCCGGAGGCTCGTGCTCCGTACCGCTTGCGCCACTCCTCGGTGGCCTCCACCCTCCGGCGCCCTTCGATGTTGACTTGCACCAGGTCGGCCTTGAGGATGTAGGCCCCCTCACGCCGGTCCAGTTTCACCGGGCAGCGGGCGGCGGGACAAACCGTCGCCCGCTTTCCCGTGACATCGATCTGAAAGTCCGCCGCGGTGAACGGCGGGGCTCCTGCCGACCCCGTGGTGTCGCGTGGTCTCGGGGCGGGCCCGGCAATGGGG
>DASTLM010000468.1:0-3273 GCA_035714945.1 Dehalococcoidia bacterium
CGATTACTTCAACAAGTGGCCGGATTTTGAGTTTACCATTATGACGCGCAACGGACGTTTTCCCCGGGATTTGGAAATGTATGAAGCCATCGCCGGGATGTGGAATGAAGTGGGCTTCACCGCTGGTGTATCGGTTGTCGAGCCGTCAATCTGGACCCTGAATTCCAACCAGAACGACCCCAACAGTGCGATGTATGGCGTAGGCGCCGACATAATCTCCTGGCCCCACGGCAACGAGACCGGCGATAGCTGGTTCTCATTGCGCAATCTCATGTGCGAACACCGCAGCGGGTATGCTTGTGATGCCTCGCTTGAACCACAGATACTGCCGGCAGCCGCGCTGGAGGGGGCCGAGAGGGAGCGAAAGCTGTACGAACTGTGGAAGTACGTTTACGACTCTGCCCTGTTGCCGGCCATATTGGAACTGCCAGTAGTCTATGGCGTTTCCGCGGAACTGGACTTCATACCAAGGGCCGAGCGTGAAGTCAGGTGGAATGAGCAGATGAAGTGGCTCAGGTAGCCGGACTCCCGGATTCTTCATTCGACAATTGAGTTGGGCAAATAGTCCGCTAGTAAATCCTGTGAGGTCTGAGCCCTGGTGGACGAATTCGTCGTTCCGGCGTAAGCCTGAATCCAGGGAATCGACGGTTTACCCAGAAATAAGCCACCCCGGGAATCGCCGCCCGGGGTGGCTTATTTCTGGGCCGTTCGAGGGATCTTACCGCGGCATTTTAGCGGAACCGCATGGTGTTGATCCTGATGCGCGGGTCGTACCTGGGGGTCCACTCCAGGTCCTCAGCCAAGCCATAGACCGCCTGAACGTGGAAGAAGGGAATGAACCAGTATTCATCGTGAGCGGTCTGGGCCATCTCGGCCAGGATCGCCTCCCGCTCCGGCCCCAGGGGGGTGGCCTTGGCGATGTCGATCTTGGCTTCCCATTCCGGGTCACACCAACGGCTATTGACGTTAAAACAGCTCATCCGGTTGGTCAGCTGCCGGGCGTAGTCCAGGGGCTCATTGGAGCTGGAGGTCTCAAAGTAGTGGGATGAAGCATTGGTGGGAGGGGGAGCGGGTTGTTCCCAGCAGCGAGCAGCCAGTTCCGGCTCATAGGAGCCGCAACCCGACCGTCGGACTGCCGTCGCGGTGGCGTTGTCCAACACCTGCATGCTGGCGTTGACTCCGACTTCCTTCCAGTAGTTCACCACGGCTTCCCACAATTCCACGTCCCGGTAGACCCGGCCCTCCCGGGTGTGGATGCGGATCTCGTTGGCCGGGTCGTAACCGGCCTGCTCCAGTAATTGACGGGACATCTCGGGATCGTACTCATAGGGCCGGGAGTTCTCCTCATTCAGGCCCAGGGTGCCCGGCTGGGATATGTTGCCAAAGCATTCCATTTTTCCTTCGTAGAGCGTCTCGACGATTTCCTGGCAGTCGATGGCATGGGCCAGGGCCTTGCGGACATCCTTCTTTTTCAACTCCGGGTGCCAGATGTTGTCGGCCTGCAGCATGTACATCTCGTTGGTGCCCGCCTGGATCGGCTGAGGTACCCGGCTGGCGTTCTCAAAGCCAATGTTATCGACCCAGTCGGCTTCGCCGGCGGCCACCATGGAGGCGCGTACCAGGGCTTCGGACCGCCACACCTGGGTCACGTTGTTGATCAACGGCGCCCGTGAATCAAAGGCCTCGTTGGGCAGATAGTCCTCATAAGATTCCAGCGTGATCTGCACTCCCGACTGCCATTCCAGGAACCGATACGGGCCAAAACCGATGGGTTGCCGGGCCCGCTCGTCCTCGGTGGCGTTGGTCCACCATTCCGGGGCGGCAAATCCAATGAACAGGGCAGTCCTGGGGAAAATGGGACAGGGGAAATCTAGCTGGTCGCCGTCCAGGCAGACCACATCAACGGTAAAATCATCCACCACTTCAGCTTTTGTGAAGCCGGTGGTGCTGAATCCGCCGCCGTGTTTCCCGTCTCCGTTGAGGTCGATGCCAAACTTGGCGGCTTCGGCGTTCCAGGGTTCGCCGTTGTGGAACTTGACGCCCTCCCGCAATTTGAAACGCCAGCGGTGCGGCTCCAACTGCTCCCAGCTTTCTACTGGACTCAGGGGCACCACTTCGAAGGAAGTACCGTCAATCCAGGTGAGGGAGTCCACCGTCAACTCTTTGCAGACCAGGTGGTCGATGTTACCGCTGCAGAAGTTGTGAAATATGTCCAGAGAAGCCGGTTCGCCCGAGGTGACCACGGTAATGCTATCCCGGGAAGTGGTCAGCACCTCGGGAGGGACGGTTGGTTGGGGGGCCGTGGTTGCCACCGCGGTGGCCCCGACTGATCTGGTTGGGGTGGGCTCGGCGATGGTTACAGTGGCTGTAGGCTGATTCGCTTGGATCGGGCTGGTGGTGGCGGTTTCGGTGGCTGCCGGGCCGCCGCAGGCAATTATCAGGACGGTGAACAGGGCTGGTAAACCGGGTATCCACACCCCCATCCTGACAGTTAATTTTGGGATAATTGACATTGGTATCTCCTGCACATTATTACGAATTAAGTACAATGTATGCCGATGTTTGTGCTGACTGCTGGTTTGACCACCTCCGATACATAGGTCTGATCGTTCATAAGGGCTATTTATAATGTATTGCATTAACTTTGTCAAATTTGGGCATAATGCTCCGGTCCAGCCGCGAACCGAAAAAGCGTCGCGCCAATTGGCGCGACACTTCTGAAGTTGCCGGCTGGTCCAGGTTTACTGGCTGAAGTGCATGGTGTTGATCCGGGTGCGGGGGTCATAGCGGGGGGTCCACTCCAGGTCGTCGACCAGACCGTAGGCGGTCACCACCTCAAACATCGGGATAAACCAATACTCGTCGTGGATGATGGTGGTCAACTCCTCCAGCTTGCGAGTCCGCTCCGGCCCCAGGGGTTCCTGGATCGCTTCCTGCAATCGGTCCTCAAACCCGGGTACCAGATCGCACACCCGGCTGTTGACGTTGCCACAGCTATTCCGCAGCAGCAACTGCCGCTGCATATCCAGGGATTCGTTGGAGGATGGCGTGGAGTAGTAGTGGGACGTCGCTCCGAAGGGAGGCGGCGGGGCTTCGTTAACGCAGTTGCGATCCTCGAAATGGCCGCAACCACTCCGGCGAATATCCTGATGCTTGGAATTTTCCGTGATCTGGAGGCTGGCATTTACTCCAACCTCTTGCCACTGCCCGACGACCGCCTCCCATAATTCCGTGCTGTTATAGAACCGGCCTTCGCGATCATAGATGATCACT
>DASTLM010000469.1:0-5334 GCA_035714945.1 Dehalococcoidia bacterium
TCCGGTGGTCTGGGAAGTCTTGAATCACCCTCCGCAATTGCTCAACCAGCCACGGAAAACTCAAAGCCGGTCCTGACCCCGGTTGTAGAGGTTGTGCCACAGGACCCACCGGATAAGACATTTCTTCACCCCACTTCCAGAACTTTCCCCCATTCTGACAGATCCTCCGCTTGGTTCAAAGCCAAGGCGCTCCCGTCATAATTAGAATTGCTGGAAGCGGGGTGCCATCGAATTGACCCTGCTTCCGTCCCAACATTACCGATTGCTGCAGGTAGATTGCTGCAGGTAGATTGCTGCAGTAGATTGCTGAAGATAAATGAGAACATTTAGAGATGGGGTTGAGATTTACCAGGTCAATTTCTTCTCCCGAAGATACGCTGATCGGCGACGAGGACGACGCCTGCGTTAACCCGGCCATTTTTATGCATTCCCCGTTGCGGCCTGGCGGTGTTCCCCAGAAGCGGCCATGCCATCAACCTGGAGGAGCCGGCGCGGTTCAACCAGACGGTGTTGGACTTTTTGATCGAGGTGGAAAACGGCGGATGGGGAGAGCGGGAAGCTGCGACCCCTAAATCCCGATAACCTCTCTGGCCTCCTGGATGGCCTGGATGTGCCCCTCCACCCCGCCGATCACGCCGCGGCGGGCCTCCACCGATACGTGGGTGGCCTGCATCTCTTCCCAACCCTTGATCTCGTCCAGCCAGTCCTCGGGCTGCTTGCCGGGCAGCCGCAACCGCCCGATCATGCCCACCTCTGCAGGGTCGCGCCCGGCCTCTCGGGCATACTGGCGCACCCTGGCCACCGCCTCACGGCCTTCAGCGCAGGGGGGGAAGCTGGGGAACCAGCCGTCGGACATGTGCCCGATGCGCCGCAGCACCGGCTCCACCGGAATCGGACTGGCGCTGCCGCCCGCGCCCAGCCAGATGGGTATGGGCCGCTGCACCGGCAGCGGGTTCAGTCCGGCGTGGGTGATATGGTGCCAGCGTCCCTCAAAGTTGACCACCTCCTGGGTCCACAACGCCCGCAACACTTTGATCTGCTCCTCGCAACGACGCCCCCGGTTGTGGAAGTCCATGCCCAGGGCCTCGTACTCGACATGGTTCCAGCCAACGCCAATGCCCAGCTTGAGCCGCCCTCCGCTGAGAAGGTCGATCTCGGCAGCCTGCTTGGCTACCAGCGCGGTCTGCCGCTGGGGCAGGATCAGGATACCGGTGATCAGGTCCACCTTGCTGGTGATGGCCGAGATGAACCCCAGGGTGGTGAAGGTCTCGTGGATGACGCTATGGTGGGTGTAGTAGGAGTTGGCCACGTGAGCATGATGCTGCGGGTCAGCGCCCAACACGTGATCGGCGATGAATATGTAGGAGTAGCCCATGCCCTCGGCGGCCTGAACGTACTCACGGATGGCGCCCGGGTCGGGACCGATCTCGGTCTGTGGGAAAACAACTCCGAACTGCATGGTTAGCTCCTGGGATGTTTGATCGAATGGCTATTGGTTGTATAGCTATTGGTTGCAGGAAGTATCCCTGCTGCAGCATCTGGCGTCAACTAGCTTCGGCAATTCCAATGTGGACGCGCCAGCCGGGCCGGCAGTGTCCATCGCCACCGTCCCGTGGTAGGATATCCCACAAGCAGGTATAAACCCATGTAGGTATAGAGCAATGTTGAAGTACCGGCATCGAGAGGAGAAGCAGTCATGGCAGATAAGATCCGTATTGGTTTGATCGGCGCAAATATTCATCGGGGATGGGCGCCCCGCTCGCATCTACCCGCGCTGGCCGCCAGCCCGGAGTTTGAATTGATGGGGGTCTGCACCACTCGCATGGAAAGCGCCGAAGAGTCGGCCAAAATGTTCGGAGCCAGGCTGGCCTTCGACAACTACCAGGACATGCTGGCCCACCCGGACATCGACGCCGTGGCGGTGGTGCTGCGAGTGCCCTCCCACTACCAGCCGACGATGGCCGCCCTGAACGCGGGCAAGCACGTTTACACCGAGTGGCCGCTGGGTAAGGACACCGGTGAAGCCCGAGAAATGGCCGACCTGGCCCGCTCCAGGGGCGTGACCACCATGGTGGGATTGCAGGCCAGGGCCAACCCGGCCATCATGCACCTGAAGGACCTGATCGAGGAGGGCTACGTCGGCGAGGTCATGTCCTGCCACGTCAGCATGATTCGGGGCGGGGTGTTGCAGCGGGCCTCCGACCGCACCTGGCAGCGGGACGTGGAACTGGGAGCCAACACGCTGACCATCGCCTTCGGACACACGGTGGATGCCCTGCGCTTCGTGGCGGGCGACTTCAGCGATGTGTCCTCGGTGGTGAGCACCCAGGCCAAACAATGGCTGGCCTCCGACACTCAGGAACTGCTGGATGTGACCTCCCCGGACAATGTGCTGGTCAGCGGAAGGCTGGACAACGGCGGCGTCGCGTCGGTGCACGTTGCCACCACCCCTTATGGCGGCAGCGGTCTACGCATGGAAGTTTACGGACGGGAAGGGACCCTGATCGCCACCTCTGAGGATTCCCCGCAGCTCAAGGAGGTGAAATTGCAGGGCGTGCAGGGCGGCAACAAACTGTCGGACATTGCGGTCCCGGCCAGGTACACCAGCGTCCTGGAAGGGATGCCCAGGGGCGAACCGTTCAACGTGGGTCAGATGTATTACCGGTTCGGCGAGGCCATCCGCTCCGGCACCTCTTGCGAACCCAACTTCGACACGGCAGTGGACCTGCACCAGTTCATCGACAACATCCGGCAGTCCACCGATCAGGGCCGGCGGGTGGCGGTGACGGCGCGGTAGGACCGGCGGCAGCCGGGACAAATCAGGATGCCCTCCCACCCTGGGGCAATCGCATCTCATCCGGTGGGAGGGTCCCCGGTCACACCGGCGAAAGCTGGTGTCCAGTTGATTTCCTGGATTCCGGCTTGCGCCGGAAAGACAATCCGGCGCAGGAAATACTCTAATCGTCTCCGGCAACCGCCTCGGGGGTTTTTTCCCCGATCGGCTCGCCGGTTTTGGTGTCAACCTCAAAGGGACTCTTCAGGTCCAACTCCTTCGCCATCTCCCGGACTGCCGGGATGACTTCCTGCCCCATCAGTCGCAGACTGCGCATCGAGTCTTCATGGGTCATGGCGCCGTCGCCGTCCCAGAAGAAAACGCTGCCGGGGCGCAGATACTCCAGCACCTGGCGAATCTTGGGCAGCACGGTCCTGGGGGTGCCGGATATGATGCTCAAGTCGGCGGCCTGGTCTTCGTAGGGACGCCGGTTGGTACCAAACCTGCCGGCCGGCCCAAAGGAAGTAGCCGAGAGCCGGCGCGAGGTGCGGGAAGTATGCCCGGGCAGGCTCATGATGGCCGGGTTGACCTGCCCTTCGTTGCCGGCCAGGAAGGGGTTGCTAACGCCCGACAGGTACTTGCGGCCCACTTCTTCGGCTTTTTCTTCGGTCTCATCAACGTGGACCTTCCACAGATAGGCCACGTTCTGCGTCCCCGACTTGTGCCCAAACTCAGCCGCGGTGTCATGGTAAAGCTGGAAGGCCTCCCGGGTCGGCTCCAGCTTGGTGGCCAGCAGCACCAGGGGGTAGGCCTTCTGGGCAGTCCACTTGACCGTCTCGACGCTGACCGTGGAAGGAATCCAGATGGGCGGGTGCGGCTGCTGCAGCGGCCGCATCCAGGGGTTCACGTATCGATAATGATAGTGCTTGCCTTCCCAACGGAAGGGGCCGGGGGTGGTCCAGGCCTTGATCAGGAAGTCGTGGGCCTCTTCAAAGCGTTCCCGGTTGAAGTGGGGCGGCGAGTTGTGGGCGTAGCTCTCGCGGCCGCCACCCCGGACAAAGCCGGAAACCAGCCGTCCGTGGGAGATCATATCGATCATGGCCAACTGCTCGGCCAGCCACAGTGGGTCGTCCCAGATGGGCAGCACGTTGCCCAGGATGATTATCTTGACCTTGCTGGTGATGCGAGCCAGGATGGACGCACCAACGTTGGTGACGCCCTGCATGCAGAAGGGGGTGCTGTGGTGCTCGTTGAGCATCACCGCGTCGAATCCCATCTCTTCGGCGTAGACCTTCTCATCTAGGTAACGATTGTACAGGCGCGCGCCGACCTGCGGGTCGTAATACTCGTTGCTGATGCTCAGGTCGGTGGACTGAGTCCCCATGAGCCCGGAATTGTCATCTTGCCAGGGCTGCTCGGTAAAGTTGCCGATGAGCATATCGACACCCCCTTTTTCTGGCTTGGGCTAACTGCGATTAACGGGAGTTTAGCACTGGGAGCAGTTTATTGTCCAGACAAACATTGATGCCGCTGTTCTTACCCCGCTGTTCTTACCCCGCTGTTCTTACCATTGCAGTCAAATACCCACGCCAGCAGCCAAATAACCATGCCGGATCCGTGACTGCCGATCAGTCCTTTAAAAAACCCTGCACCGCGCGGATAAACTCGTCGGGTCTTTCCACTTCGGGGCGGTGGCCGCAATTATCGATGACGGTGAGGCGGGAGCCGGGGATCGAGTCGTGGTAAAGCTGGCCCGCGCTCAAAGGGATGATCGGGTCTTGCCGCCCCCAGATGATCTGGGTAGGCAGCCGCTTCAGCCGGGGCAACAGGTTGGGCAGGGCCGGGTAGTGCATATAGGGACGCCAACTTAATCGGCAGGCGCCCTCGCGGGAACTCTCCCACACCTCCGCCTGCTCCGGTGTTGGTTCGTTGGGGCAGATCAGCTGGAACTCGGGAGTACTGGCCGGGTCCAACAAGCTACGGGCAATATACGTCCTGGCCACCACCTGGAAAATGTCGTAGATTTCTCCAGTGGGCGGCTTGACTCCGGCGGCGTCCACCAGTACCAGCTTCTGGAACTGCTGGGGACACATCACCGCCATCTCGGCGGCCAACCAGCCCCCCAGCGAGAAACCAATGACTTTGACCCCTTCCAACTTGAGTTCATCCAGAGCGCCGAGATACCAGATGGCCAGATCGTGCATGGTCATCACCCAGTCCAGCTCCGGCGATTCACCAAAGCCGGGGTGGCCGGGAATGTAGAGCGTGTGGGTCTGGGCCAGGGCCTGATGGTAGCGCAGCCAGCCGGGGTGCCCCATTTCATCGTGGAGAATCAGCAGCGGTTCGCCGGTACCGCCCTGGATCAAGCGCAAATGGCTGCCGGCAACCGCGACGGTCTCTTCAGTCCAGGCTGGTGACATAGTGGTCATGACAATACTTCCTTTCGTCCGTCCGTCCAGGTTATTCGATTATCATCCAGTTCCTGCTGGTTTATCCCTCCCACGCGTGATGCACATTTGCATCGTGCCCATCGACGTTTTCGACCATCCCCCTAGCCCCCC
>DASTLM010000470.1:0-2390 GCA_035714945.1 Dehalococcoidia bacterium
GATCATGGCCTTGTACCGCTCCTCGAAGATGTGCAGCGGCAGTTTCATGCCTGGGAACAGCACCACGTTGTTCAGCGGGAACAGCGGCAGTTCGGTCAGGTCGTCGCCGGGTATGTTTTGGGATGGATCCATACACCGGAAGTATATTAGTTTGGGGCAGCGGGCACAAGTTGGCGGTTTGGTCAGTCTCTTGCCTCCGCTGGCACGGAGTATATAATTGGTGACAATCTATCGGCAGACCCGGAAACTCATATAATTCAAGTATAGTTCAAGCTAAGGAGGCCAACTGATGGGCGCTACCGAGACCGTGGCTAAATGGGTCGTAACCACTTCTTATGAAGACATCCCCCCCGACGCAATTCGCGTCGCCAACGAGTCGTGCTTCGACCTGCTGGGCGTGATCCTGGCCGGGTCGGCCCAGCCGGTGGGCGGAATCATACAGCAATACGTGACCGACCTGGGCGGCTCCCCGGACGCCACGGTGCTGTCTTCGGGACTGAAGACTTCGGTGGCCAACGCGGCTCTGGCCAATGGCACCATGGGCCACGCCCTGGACTACGACGACTTCGGCGGATTTGGACATCCCACCGTCGCCATCTTCCCGGCGCTACTGGCGTTGGGCGAGAGCATCGGCGCCACTGGCCGCGACCTGATCGAGGCCTATGTCATTGGCTGTGAGGTCGGTCTGGCGGTGGATCATGCCACCCGGTACCACCAGAACCAGATGCACCGGGGTTTCCACAGCACCGGTATTCTGGGGCGGCTGGCGGCGTCGGCGGCCTGCGCCAAGCTGCTGAAACTGGACCAGCACCAGACCACCATGGCCCTGGGCATGGCCGGGTCAATGGCCAGCGGGGTGATCCACAACTTCGGGACCATGACCAAGCCGCTGCACGCGGGAATGACCTGCCGCGACGGGGTGATGGCGGCCCAGTTGGCCCAGCGGGGACTGACTGCCGGCCAGCAGATTCTGGAGCACCCGGTGGGATTTGTGCAGACGGTTATCGGCGAAGGCCACTACGAGTTGGACCAGATGGCGGCGAGCCTGGGCAAGCCCTTCCGGATTCAGGACGCGCTGATCATCAAAAAGTATCCCTGCTGCGGCGGCAATCACGCCATGCTGGACAGCCTCTTCGGCATGATGCGAGAGCACAACTTCACCTACCAGGACGTGGTCCACGCCGAGATTGACCAGTCCTACGTTTCGACGGTGATGCTCTACACCGAGCCGGACGATCCCCTCAAGGGCAAGTTCAGCGCCAAGTACAACGTGGCGGCGGCGCTGGTGGACGGCGGCATCGCCATCGACACCTTCACCGACGGCAAAATCGCCGACCCCAGGTTACAGGAGACCATGGCAAAAGTGACCATGAACGTCAAGTCAAAATGGGAACAGGAAGGCGGTGTCGTCTCCAAGGGCGTGCCGGTGCACATCACCCTGAAGGATGGCCGGGTCCTGGACCACGAGACCCCGCGGGGTGAAATCCTGGGCGCTCAGTTGAATCCCTGGGGGTTTGACAACATCAAGCGCAAGTTCCAGGTCAACGCCTCACTGATCCTGTCGCCCGACCGGGTGCGGGAGACCATTGAGACCTGGTCTGACATCCCTCAGGTGGACGACGTGGCGGCAGCCATCCGGCAGACTCTGGTGAAGTAGGGGAAGCCGGCCGGGGCGCCAGGCGCTGCGCCCCGGCTACGGCTCAACCCGCGCCGTGTCTCCCACCTTGATGTCGCCGCCGTTGATGACCATTGCCAGCATCCCTCGCCGTCCCTGAATCTGGTCCAGCAGGCCCGGACGGATGTCGTTCATCTTTCGGCAGGCGATGCATTCGCCCACAAATTCCAGGGTAACCTCATCGCCAATAAACATCACCTGACCGGCTCTGGCGTCGATCAGGTTCAGGCCCCGAGTGGTGATGTTTTCCTTGACCACCCCCGGCGCCAGGCCAAACTTGTCCAGGGTTTCCTGGTCCATCACCAGCACCTGCCGGGGGTTGTCGGCGCGGCAACTGCGGTCGCCCACCAGTCCTTGACCGGATAGGGCCCTGGCTGACGGCACCGGATCTGAGGGTGTACCCTTGACCCGGGCGAGGTGCAAAGCAGTGATGTTGCCCTGTTGCATTTTAGCTGCCTCCTGGATTCTAGCGTGTTCTGGATTCTAGCGTGTTGGTGAAGGATTCGCCCGTCTGGTGAAGATTATATGGTGAAGATTATAAGGTTGCCCGGGCCAGATTGCCAGTATCGGAGCGCCCGAAGTCCGAGGATGCTACTATTGCTAATCCTGTGCTAATCCTGTGCTAATCCTGTGCTAATCCTGTAATTCACGAATGAAGTTTTCGATCCGGCGGGCCAGGGCAAGGGGGTCTACGCCCCGGGCAAACCTTCCGGTA
>DASTLM010000471.1:0-2537 GCA_035714945.1 Dehalococcoidia bacterium
CGCCGCCTGGGCCCTGTCGGAGACCGGTGTCAGCAGCATCATGGTTAACTCCAACCCGGAGACGGTCTCCACCGATTTCGACACCAGCGACCGGCTTTACTTTGAGCCGTTGGATGAAGAGGCCGTGCGGGACATCATCGAAAACGAGACGGTTGACGACGAACCGCCGCCTTCGGTGGTGCAATTCGGTGGCCAGACGGCCATCAACCTGTCCCAGGCGCTGGCCCGGGCCGGACTGCCCATCCTGGGCTCCAGCGCCGAGGCCATCGACATCGCGTCCGACCGGCACAAGTTCGACGAGTTTCTATCCCGACTGGGTATACCTCAGCCGCCGGGCGCGGCAGTGGCCTCGGTCTCGGAAGCGCTCCAGGTGGCCCAGAACATCGGGTACCCGGTGGTGGTGCGCCCCAGCTACGTCCTGGGCGGGCGGGCCATGGAAATAGTCCAGAACGCCACCGAGCTGATCCGCTACCTGACCGTGGCTACCGAAGTTGCCCCGGACAAGCGGGTGCTGGTGGACCACTACATGGAGGGCAAGGAATGCGAGGTGGACGCCATCTGCGACGGGGAGCAGGTGCTCATCCCGGGCATCATGGAGCACATTGAGCGGGCCGGGGTGCACAGCGGCGACTCCATGGCCATCTACCCGGGGTTGAACCTGTCGGAGGAAGAGGTCAAGACCCTGGTGGACTACACCACCCGCATTGGTCTGGCTATGGGCGTCCTGGGGCTGATGAACATCCAGTTCGTTATCCAGGGGGGCAGCGCCTACCGCAGCCCCAACCTGAAGGTGGACGGAGCCGAATCTACCACGGTGTATGTGCTGGAGGTTAATCCCCGGGGCAGCCGCACCATACCCTTCATCTCCAAGGTCACCGGCGTTCCGGTGGCCAACATCGGCACCCGGGTAATGCTGGGGCAGACCCTGGCGGAACTGGGCTACCCGGGCGGCCTCTGGCCCCGGCAAAAGCTGGTGGGCGTCAAGGCCCCGGTGTTCTCCATGAGCAAGCTGGTGGGAGTGGACTGGCACCTGGGGCCGGAGATGAAGTCCACCGGCGAAGTGATGGGACTGGACCTGGACTTCCCCAACGCCCTGTCCAAAGCCCTGCTGGCGGCCAACCTGAACCTGCAAAGCGGGATGGGAGTGCTGCTGAGCATTGCCGACAAAGACAAGGCCGAGTCGGTGCCGCTGGTTCGGGAACTGCTGCGGGCCGGCTGCCGCCTCTACGCCACCGAGGGCACCGCCGCCATGATCGACGCTATGGGAATGCCGGTGACCATGATAACCAAGAAGCTGCGGGAAGGCCATCCCAACGTGGTGGACGTGATCAACGACCGGAGCGTGGGGGCGGTGGTCAACACCGTAACCGACGTCAACTCGGTGCTGCGGGACGGCTTTGACATCCGCCGGGCCGCCGTGGAGCATCGCATACCCTGCTTTACCTCCCTGGACACGGCCCGGGCGGCGGTGGAAAGCCTGCTGATGTCCCGGGGCAACTACAACGTCCGGCGCGTGGATGAGTATTTGAATGGGTTTGGCGGCCTCTAGTAACTATTGGTGCTAGTTGAGCTAGAGACTGAATTCGGCAATGGACAGATGGACGAAGCCGTTCTCGTCGGGCTTGAGACCGTCCCATTGAGCCAGAAAATTGAACGCAGCCATAGTGAAACCTAATCTGGCTCGAAAGTAGTCCCAAGCACGATGCATTACCTTCTTGAAATGGCATACCAGAGTGAGCATGGAGAGCACCGTTTCCACCAGCATGCGCTCGTTCCACTCGCCACGTTTACAGAGTTTAAGATTGGAGGGGTCTCCGGCACGGGCATGGAAACCCATATCACCCAGGATGACCATCTGGTCTTCAAACCTCTGAATCAAGGGCTGAAAGCTGGTGTCATGAACGTTGGCCGTAGCGCAATCCCAGGCCGACACCAAGCCCAAGTGATTGAGCACCAGGCAGAGTTTGCCCCCTACAATCCAGCGATGATTGGATTTCCCCTTCTTTCCGATCTGCCGGTCGCTACGTCCCTCTCGTACCGGATGAATCAACTCGATGCCATAGCTGTCAATGACGCCCAACAGAGTGGGAGAGACCAGGAAGTAGTCGGTCCAGTCCTGGTGAGTCTTGAGCAACCGAAACAGTCGGGTGCGCTGGGGCAAGTTGGGGAACAAGGGGTGAAAGTCCCTGGTGAGCCAGCGATAGAAAGCCCGGTTGCCCACACCTTTAATGGCATGGAGCATGCCAATGGTGACCAGTTCGCTAGGCCACAGCGAAGCCTGAGTATGTTTTGGAACATCCTTCATTTGGTCATCTACTTTGCAAAACAACTCGGTGATAAAATCTTGAGTGGTCATGAAGTTTACCCTCCGCTGATGTTTGTTCACCACCAGCTTGGGGGAGCTTCATGACTTTTTCAACCTTTTCTTAAACTAGCACCAAAGGTTAATACTCGTGGGCGGGCCGCCGGGTACCGCCGGAACCCGCCCACTCCATATCCCGGGTGGCAGCAAAAGGCCCGGCCCACTGCCAAATACC
>DASTLM010000472.1:0-3269 GCA_035714945.1 Dehalococcoidia bacterium
ATTGAGGGAGCATTGTCCCGGATCGCCGGGCGAAAGACCTCCGCCGGGCGCACCAGGGAACTGTTGACGTTACCCACGTAAATTTCCTGGATCCCCAGGACCTCGTTTTTGGTGCTGAGCATCAGCACCCGCAGGTGCTCCTGGTCCAACCCGCCCATCTCCGCCATGACCAGGTTCGCCACGTCTTGCGGCGACCGAATGGCTGCCCGTTCCTGGGGGGCCAGCGACACATACCGCCGCCCCAGTTCCAGCGCCGCCAGCAGTTGGCAGACCTTGGCCTCGCTCAGTCCCCGCTGGGCGCACAATTCGCCAAAGGTGCTGCGGCCCAGTCCAGCCAGACCATCGAAGGTCGACAACAACCGCGACGCCATCGATAGCACATTTTCCCCCTGAAGTCCCGTGCGCAGCAGGATGGCAATCAACTCGGTATTGCTGAGGTACCGGGGCCCGTACTCCCTCAGCCGCTCCCGAGGTCGCTCGCCCCGGGGCAGGTCTCGAATCGTCGGTTGGTAATAATTGTTTCCGGTTGGCGTTTCTTTCATCTTCGGAACAGGTCCCGTTCCCAATTTATTCCGTGCGCCATTGGTCCCGGAAGATTGAAGATCATCAGGTCCAGAGCTGGGAAGCACCATTATATCCTAACCGGTTGATGAAAAACCCTTTTCGACCATCCCCCAACCCCCTTCCTGACCAGGAAGGGGGTGGAAATTGTATCTGGGGGACACCCCCAGACCCCGGCCAAAGGGGCTTCTCCCCTCTGGACTCCCCATTTTCAGCACCCTGCTAATCCCGGGAAAGACTGACCCGGACAGGAGATTGTACGGTGCACCTCTGGTAAACTGGCGACACCAACTGGGCCTCGGCCCCGGTCCAGGCCGGATTAACTTCAGATCAAGTTCAATCGACTGCTTGAATGATACTTAACCCCAGGTCCTGCTACTACGGTTGGTGGGTGGCCGCTGCTGCTGCCGGCATCGAGTTCGCCAACGCCGCCACCGCCATCGGAATCTTGACCGTCTTCGTCATCCCCATGAGCCAGGAATTTGGCTGGACCCGGACCGAAATAACCGGGGCCACCAGCCTGGGCGCCGTCCTGGGTGCCGTCCTGGCCCCTTTCACCGGCCGGCTGGTGGACCGGCTCGGTTCCCGCCTGGTGTTGACCATCGGCGGCACCGTAGTAGTATTGGGCTGCCTGTACCTGTCGGCGGCGCAGGCCCTGCTGGGTTTCTACGTCGCCTTCACCCTGTGCCGGATATCCGATCAGGGTCTGATCAAGATTGGGGCTTCGGTCACCGCGGGCAAGTGGTTCCTGCGCTACCGGGGCCGGGTGACCGGACTGGTGTTTTTCGCCAGCTCATCCGGAGTAATTGTGATGGCACCGGTAGTCCAGCTGGTGATCACCCAATGGGACTGGCGGGCCGCCTGGGTGGTGCTGGCCGGAGTGATGCTCTGCGTCGGGGTGATTCCCTCGGCGCTGATTATTCGGCGCCAGCCCGAAGACCTGGGACTGACCATCGACGGTGGCCCACCAACCCAGAGGACCACCGGCGGACCGCGCCAACGCGATGACGATCGTCAGTGGCAACTGTCCGAGGTCACCAGAACTTCCGCCTTCTGGATGATCCTGGCCTCCCTATTCATTGTAAGCACGGCCACCTCGGGCATTGGCTTGCACCTGGTGCCCCACCTGGTCCAGCAAGGTCTCACTCCCGGTGCGGCGGTGGGCGCCATCAGCATTATGTCTACCGCCGGGGCGCTGGGAGCCCTGGTCACCGGGTTTGCTGCCGAACGGACATCCCCCAAACTGCTGATGACCCTGACCTACCTGCTGGGCGCCGCCAGCATCGGGGTGCTGATGGTCGCCGACACCCTGCCCGAGACCTACCTGTTCGCCGTGCTGCAGGGGCTGGTGGGCAGCGGGGTGAACACCCTGGCCCCAATAGTCTGGGCCAGCTACTACGGACGCCGCTCCCTGGGCAGCATATTTGGTCTGAGCCGGGCGGCCCAGGTAACCGGCTTCGCCATCGGGCCCCTGGTTTCGGCCATCGTCTACGATGCGACGGGGACCTACCAACAGGCCTTCATTTCCTTTTCGTTGGTCGCCGTGACCGCATCGCTGCTGGTGATGGCGGCACGGCGACCGGCGGTTAAAGCCCCCGGCCAGATGCCCTAGCCGGTCCGGGAATGGGCTTTAACCCGGGGCTGCTACCGGAACCGGCTCCACCGAAAACTGCTGGCGCCAGGCGTGGAAGCCACCAGCCAGGGCCAGGGCCAGGGGCAGGTTGACGGTATCCAGCATGCCGGACAGCACCGCGCCAAACAGGACAAAGGCCAGTAACATCGCCATTTCTGAGGTCACTTCACCATATTCCAGAAAGCAGTCGCACAGCCTCTGGTTTAACAGGGTTACCGCCAACCCGGCGGCGAAGGCGCTGAGGAACCCGTCGCCGCCCACCGCTGTTGCCGCCGTGTAGGCCGCCAGCACCAGCCCGATTCCGTAAACCGCCTGATGCTCCCGGCGCACCCCCAGGTGATGATCGACCCGGGTCATCGACCATGAGCCGAGACCACCGATAGTCAACTACCGCCAGCTAAAGCAGGCGGCTTGTGGCTGCAAACAGGAGAATCCTGATGCGCTACGTCTGGCCGGTTGACACCGGCCCTACCGAGAACACGGATGTTCCCAGCAGCGATAGTATCAGCAGGCCCGGCGAAGGCACACTGAATACAGAAGAAAAGGGATTGAGAGACACGGTTAGCCTTATCCACACAACCGCAGGCGGGACAGGTCCGGCTGGTATTCCGGGGATCCACCAGGACTACCGGGACGCCGGCCAGCCTTGCCTTGTACTGGATAAAGCTCCTGAGTTGGTAGAAGGCCCAGGAGTGGTGCTGCCGCCGCTGGCTTTGCCTAACCCTGACCCTCGAACGTATCCCCTGGAGGTCTTCCAGAGCGATAGCCCGATTCGTGCGTTCAGCCTTCAGCACTACTCTTTTGGCAATACGGTGGTTGATGTCACGGGCGAAACGCTGCTCTTTGCGACTTCGACTCTTCAAGAGTCGCTTGCAGGATTTCGTCCCCTTCTGCTGGAGTCTGGCCCGGAGCTTGGCATGTCGTTTCCGGAGACGATTCACCTGGCCCCCGCTATAGGTCTCGCCGTCGGAGTCAGCCAGGATGTTGACGATGCCCAGGTCAATCCCCAACACATCCTCAGTTTCCAGCAAAGGCGGTTCTTCAACGTCAACCACAGTGTTCAGGTAGAAAGTGT
>DASTLM010000473.1:0-5108 GCA_035714945.1 Dehalococcoidia bacterium
GATCACCATGGGGGGAGTCGACATCCTGGGCAACCGGACGGTTTCCACGGACGGTGACGGAAACTTCCGGATTGACGGCCTGGTCGTGCCCGGCCTGGACCCGGGTGTAGTCGCCTTGACCATTAGAGTTGGGACCGGAGATCTGGAAACCACCGCCATCGGCACTTTTGAGATTACCGGCCCCGCCGGACCTTCCGAAGTGGTGACGCCAGTGCGCGAGGCCATCGAGCCCCTGGGGGACGCCCTGGAGCGCGTGTTCCATTTCGAAAACGACACCAAGGAGTGGAGCTTCTTCGATCCCCGCCCCGCCTTCTCCGACGCCAACAATCTGGCCGAAATTCGGGAGGGCCAGGTCTATTGGATCAAGGTTACTCGGGGCCTGACGGTTGCTCTAAATGGTCGCCAGCGGGACCTTACCTGTGCCAACGAAGGCAGCGCTCAACCGGACTGCTGGAATGTGGTGGCCTGGTGATGCGCTGTTGCGAAATGATCAAGGTGGTCCTGAATCCTGATCGACACAAAAATTTCGACAAAAATTTCGACAGGAAAGTTTCAAATGGTTACAGTGACGGACCGAGAGACCCAGCGATCGCAAAGCACGGGAGGCCGTTATTGTGAAGGGTGCCCCCGGTGTACCGATTCTGATGCCGGTTTCTGCAAGCAAGGTCACTCCCAGTACAATAATTTGCACCCGGTCTGCCGGAAGTGCGGTCATTGTGTGCTAAGGGGTGCCCATTCCGACGATACCTCGGACCTGAAATAGTCGAGGACAATGCTCTCCTTCCCCATTCACTATGCCCCAGAAATGGCACATCCCACCGTGGGCTTTTCTGGAAACTCGCGGCACCGTTGCGGCCGGTCGGCGTAGATCCGGCAGCCGAAGGTAGCCCGGTCCAGCATCGGGCAGCATTCACCCGCATGCTCGGAGAACTTGACCCAACCGCCGCCATCGGGTGATTTAGTAACCCTCAGGGCAACACCCATAATCGAGGCGTTTTGCTCAAAATCAAATAGCTCTGCTTCATTCAGCGCCAGGATCAACGGGCCGCGGCAGCACATCGCCCGGCATTGATTCATGCAGATATCGCTGGCGGATTCCGGGGTCAGGCCAGGCCTGCGGTAAAATGGCATGTATCCTCTAGGCGAAAAAGCCCCCCGGTCTCCAACCTGAGGGGCATTGCTATCGCTGGAACCTCGGCTATCTACTCGACCAGTTAATCTGAACCAGTCAATCGAACAGCAGGATGCTGCGGGCAACTTCGCCCTTGCCCAGAGCGTCGTAGGCAACATTGATCTCGTCCAGGGGATAGGTGCGACTGATCAATGAATCTACCTGAAGCTGGCCGCTCAGGTAGAGGTCAACCATCTTGGGCAGGTCCACCCAGGGCCGCGCCGACCCGTAATAGGAACCCATAATAGTCTTCTCAGTACGGGGCAAAGACAGCGCGTTTATGGTGACTGCATCGTCCTCAGCGGCCATCCCCACCACCGTAGTCACTCCGCCCCGGCAGGTGGACTCATAAGCTTGCAGGATGGTCTTGGAGTTGCCAATGGCTTCAAAGGCGTAGTCGACGCCGCCATTGGTCAGGTCTCGGACGCGGGCGGCGGTGTCGCCGTGGCTGGCGTCGATGATATCAGTGGCCCCAAACTCGCGGGCGTAGGCCAGCTTGTTCTCCAGAACGTCCACCGCAATAATTCTTGCCGCCCCGGCCAACCTGGCTCCCTGGATTACGTTCAGTCCCACGCCACCGCAGCCGATAACCAGCACGCTGCTGCCGGGCTCCACCCTGGCGGTGTTGATCACCGACCCGACTCCGGTCATCACCGAACACCCGATGAGACAGGCCTTGTCCAGGGGCATGTCCTTCCGGACCGGCACCGCGCCGGACTGAGGGACCACCGCGTACTCGGCAAAGGATGCCGTACGGGCAAAATGGTAAATGTCCTGGTTGCCCTTGTGCAGTCGCGGCGTACCGTCGAACATCATCCACCGGTCGGTGTCCGCGCCGTTGCACAGCACTGGCCGCCCGACGGCGCAGTAGCGGCACCAACCGCAGTTGGGTCGGAAATTGAGGATCACATGATCGCCAGGCTGGCTCAACGTAACCCCCGGGCCGACCTTTTCCACTACCCCGGCGGCTTCATGTCCCAGCACCATCGGCAGGGGCGTCTTCCACTCGCCCTTCATCACATGGTAGTCGGAATGGCATACCCCGGCCGAAGCCAAACGCACCAGGACCTCTCCTTCCTTGGGATCGTCCAGTTCCAGGGTCTCTACCACCAGGGGGGTGTTGGCCTGGTAGAGCACCGCCGCCTTGATCTTCATGTTTGTCACCTCTGAATATCTGCCCGAATTTACCGGCCCGAATAACTGATGGAGTTCTCTGGGATTATACCCCCGATACCCCGGTGGGGCCAATGTGAAACTTCAATCCTTCACTTCAATCCTTCACTTCAATCCTTCACTTCAATCCAAATATCCTATAATCCCTTGCCCATCGCCTACCCCCGGTGTATAGTCGCACCTGATTACCAGCGGGAGGCCAGTTACTTCGTGCCGACCATACCGGAATTACAGGAGACCATCTTCGCCTGCACCCGATGTCCCCGGCTGGTGGAGCACCGCACCACGGTGGCTGAAAAAAAGCGGCGCATGTACCTGGGCTGGGACTACTGGGGAAAACCTTTGCCGTCCTTTGGCGACCCGGAAGCCAGGCTGCTGATCATGGGATTGGCACCAGCGGCCCATGGCGGCAACCGCACCGGACGCATGTTCACCGGAGACCGCAGCGGCGATTGGGTATTCGGGACGCTGCACCGCTTCGGGTTTGCCAGTTCCCCCGATTCCCAGAGTATCGATGATGGCATGACCCTCAGCGACGCCTACATTACGGCGGCATTGCGCTGCGCTCCCCCGGCCAACAAGCCTCTCCCCGAAGAATTGGCCAACTGTCAGACCTACCTGCTGGCCGAGTTGGATCTGTTGCGCCGGGTAAGGGTGGTAGTTGCCCTGGGGAAGATTGGCTTTGACGCTTACCTGGGTACGATGACACCGCGAGGTCTGGAACTGCCCTCACCACGGCCTGAATTTGGACACAATGTAGACCACACTTTAATCGACGGCACGGTGCTCATCGGTTCCTATCATCCCAGCCAGCAGAACACCCAGACCGGACGGCTAACTCATCCGATGTTCGATGCCGTTTTTGCCAAGGCCAGGACCATTTTGTCCCGATCCTGAGGGCGGCCTGGTACAATCCCGGGGCAAACCAATTCTCACGAAGGCAGGCCAACCACCAGCAAATCCCGGGAAGTTTGATGGGAAGTTTGAGCGCTTGAGGGCAGATCCGTCATTACGGCGCAGGCCGGAATCCAGGAATTGACCCTGGGCACGGGATTCCTCCGGTGAGCCGGGGGGCGGACTATGGCGGTCGCCCTGACTTGAATCAGCGGCTGTCGCCTTCCTTACCATCATGTATAATTGGGCCAGTTGTTCTGCCAGGGCGGCCCCACCCCGACCAGCAGGCCCGGAGTCACTGACCGCCCGTTTAATAGAAACATAATCGAAACACTTTCAGAATAGGAACATTTTCATGGAACAGCCCCAGAATGACCTGATCCACTGGGACAAACACCGGATACCGGTGAATCTCACCGTCATTTTTTCGCTGGCGGTGGCGGTATTCGGACTGTACTCCATGTTCACCGGCAACGAAGGTAACATCCGGGGTGAGTTCATCGTGCTGCTCGGTCTGGGCAGCGCCGCCTACTCCTGGCTGACCAACCCCAGGAGCTACCTGATCTACCCGGATGCTCTGTTTGTGGTCTATGGCCGACCCAGATCCAAGAAGATTCCATTTGAAAACATATCCCACCTGGAAATGCGGGAGTTGGTCACCCCGGACCGGCTCAGGGTCTGGCTAATTCAGGGGCGTCGGGTGGTGCTGATGACCCGCAACCCTGAAGAGTTTCGCGACAAGTTGCAAAATGCGCTGGACGAATTCAGGAAGATGCGTCCGCAACTGGTCGAGCCGGAAAATCCGCCGGAGAGTTAGGGGACATCGCGGTCAGTAAATGACCTGTTCTTCCAGCAGCACCTCCACCTCCGGCGCTGAGATACCCAGCAACTCATCAAACACATAGGAATTGTGCTGGCCCCGCCGGGGCTGGCCGGTGACGCTGGCTTCGACCTCTCCGTCAAACCGCCAGGGCACCGCCGGCAACTCCCTCACATTTCGTTCCGGATCATGTTCCTGGTACTTCTGGAAAAACCCCCGTTGCCGCAGGTGCGGGGTTTCCCAAAGTTGGTCCACCGATAGCGCCGGCCCGGCTGCTACTCCTGCCTGTTGCAAACTCGCCATCAATTCCAAAGGGTCCCGGTCCCGGGTCGCCGCGCTGATTATTCCATCGAGGGCCGCCTGGTTGTTCCAACGGCCGAGACCATCGCTAAACCTGGCGTCCCCCAGCAGTTCAACGCAGTCCAATACCTGGCACAGGCCTCGCCACTGGCCGTCGCCGGTTACGGTAATCCCGATCCATTGGTCTTCGCCCCGGCAGGGGTAATTGCCCTGGGGCGCATATGCCGGATCACGATTGCCCACCGGCTCCCGCACCCGCTGGTTCATCGAGTAGTCCAGGAGCACCTCCGGCAGGAGCATGGTAGTGGCCTCGGCCATTGAAAGGTCAATGTATTGACCTTCGCCCGACTCCCAATAGCGGTGGAGAGCGGCGTTAATCAAGAACACCTCCATCATACCCACCATCGGGTCGGTCCAGATACCGCCAATGTCCGGCTCGTGGCCAGGATAACCCTGCAAGGCGCTCCAGCCGGTGAAGCATTGGATCAACGTACCATACGCCACCTGCTGCATATCCGGCTCGGAATGGCCCAGTCCGGCCGAGGACAGCATAATTATCTCCGGCTTCACCCGCCGCAACTCGGCATAACCCAGTCCCAGCCGCTCAATGACTCCAGGAGCGAAGTTTTCGATGACCACATCACTGATGCCAATCAACTGCTTGGCCAGGTTGATACCCATGGGGTGCGCCAGATTCAGAGTGACGCTTTTCTTGGACTGGTTGATAAAGTGGCTGATGCTGCGCTCTCG
>DASTLM010000474.1:0-2098 GCA_035714945.1 Dehalococcoidia bacterium
CCATGGTGCCTACCAACGGATAACCATCAATGAGCAGCTAGGCCACCTGGAATATGTGGTAACCGATGAGCAGCTCAAACTGCTGCAGGAGTCGCTGGAGTACCCGGAGGCCTTGTTTCCTCACATTGCGGTCAAGGAGTATCTGGAAGTGCTGTGCCGCAAGCACGGACCAATATCCTTCATCTCGGCCAAGCACCAGGACCGCTACTATCACCCGCCCATACCCAACAAGCGCGTCCAGGTGACCGGCTGGGTGCGCGACAAATACCGGCGCCGTGGCCGAGATTGGCTGCTGGTAGAGACGTTGGCCATCGATGAAGACGGGCGGGAGATCGTCCGCAGCCAGCACACCTTCCTGATTGGCGGATTGGAGGAAAAAGCGGAATGACCACCAGAGAAACTAGGTTCAACGTCGGCGACCAACTGCCCGCCTTCACGAAAACCATCACCCAGGACCGGATGGACCTTTTTGAGTCGGTGGCGCGGTTGGCAGTCCAACCGGAACTGGGAGCCACCCCGCCGGTCAATATTCACACTGATGCCGCCCGGGCCAGGGAACTGGGTCTGACCAGGCCAATTGCCTCAGGGCAAATGTCCTTCGCGTACCTGCACGAACTGCTGTCCCGGGCCTTTGGCATCGACTTTCGCCAGGGAGGACAGCTTTCGGTGACCTTTCTCAAGCCGGTCTACGATGGCGATAGGGTAACCGCTCATGGCGTGGTGCAGGAAAAGGAATCGGTAAACGGCCGCACCAGACTGCGTTTGCAAGTCTGGCTGGAGAACCAGGAAGGCATAAAGACCTGCGCTGGCGAGGCCGAGGTGGTAGTTCCCAGTCCGTTAACCTAGCCCATGTTGCGGTTGCTCCCGTATCCTGAACTGTCAGCTCCGGATTCTGTACGCCAAGGGTGATTGTAATGGCAAGTTTTAGCGAACAGCTAAGAATCGAGGCCGAACCCATCTGGGACACCATTTTCGCCCACCCCTTCTTGAGGGAGATCAAGAACGGAACCCTGCCCCTGGAGACTTTCCGTTACTACCTGGGTCAAGACTACCTGTATCTGGAGGGCTTCGCCCGGACGGTGGCGATGGCATTGGCCAAGGCTCCCGACTCTCCGACTCTTGAGGAGCTGGCCCACCGGGTCTTGACTCCGGTGGAACGCCCCTTGCACCACCAGTTGCTGTCGGCCGCCGGTGTGTCCCTGGAGGAAATCCACCGGGCGGGTCGCTCACCCACCAATACTGCTTATGTCAACCACATGATCAAGACCGCGTCGCTGAACGGGCTGGGCCCCACCGCGGCGGCGTTGCTGCCCTGCCCCTGGACCTATCACCTGCTCCGGGAATATGTGGGAGCCTCTGAACACCCGCTGTACGGCCAGTGGACCGCTTTCTACGTGGCTGGGTTTCTGGAAAACAGCGTCGGGGCCTGGCGCGGTTTCGTCGATCGTGCCGCCGAAAAGGCCAGCGCCCAGGAGTTGGAAGCCATGAGGGAAGCCTTCATCACCAGCAGCCGGTACGAGTACCTCTTCTGGCAAATGGCTTACCAGCAGGAGCAGTGGCCAATTTAGGGGCCGGTTCCAACCCCGGATTTGGGGCAGCGGTTGCCCGCCACCCGTCCCCCATCAAATTTATGCAGGGTGTCTCCACCCTTTTTCTTAAATTCATCCTCCCGGACAATTGCTTTGACCGGTAAACGTATGACGACTATGCGGTCGTTCGGTCAAGGGACTGCATGGTTAGCTTAACCAGTACACCCAACCCCCAGAGAAGAAACCTGGCCCAGCAGAGTTTGTGGCTCCGCCTGGGTCTAATTGTCCTATTCACGGTCGTTACGCTGTGGGTATCTCCAGACTACACTGTTGTACTGCTGATGGTATCAGCGTATATTGCCAGTTCCGGGCTGTTGGCCGTGGGATATCGGGCCAAAATATTGAGTGCGACGGCCCTCCATTACGCCAGTATGCTGGACACCAGCTTGCTGCTAGGCGCCGGAGTAATCGTCACTGGTGGCCCGCAGAGTCCGGTCATGTTCCTGTTCATCGGGATGCAGGCCGCTTTCCTGGTTCTGGAACAATCCCGGCTATTCATTGCCGTTTCT
>DASTLM010000475.1:0-3821 GCA_035714945.1 Dehalococcoidia bacterium
GAGCGTTACTACTCGCTGTTTTGTTGGGGCTGATCGCCGGCTCGCTACCATCTCTCTCCTCGCGGGTCTTTGCCCACGCCAACCTGGCACGCTCGGAGCCCTCCCCCAACTCGGTACTGGAGGCGCCCCCGGAGAAGGTAACCATCTGGTTTACCGAACCTCTGGAACCGGAGTTCAGCCAGATCCGTGTTCTGGACGTCCAGGGTGACCCGGTTGATCGCGGGGACAGCACCGTTGACCGCACCGACCCTACCGTGATGTCGGTCGACCTGCCTCACCTGCCTGACGGGACCTACACCGTCGCCTGGGTCAATGTATCAACCGTCGATAGCCACCGGGTGCGGGGTTCGTTCGTGTTTGCGGTGGGGGAACCCATTGGCGCGGTTACCCTGCCCGTCGGGACATCGGACGAGCCTCTGCTCCAGTCTCCCCTGGAGCCGGTATTGCGCTGGCTTGCCTTGGTCGGTGCCCTGATGATATTTGGCGGTCTGGTCTTTGAACTGGTGGTTATCCGACCGTCGTTGCAGGGCCGCAGCTCCGGAGAGAACCTGCGTCGTCTCGGTGGTCGCATTTCCGCACGCTCCTTGAAACTGCAATTACTGGCCATTGGCCTGTTGCTGGCAGCGTCTCTGGGCCATCTCGTTATTCAGACAGCGGCGGTTCACGATGTGCCACTATTTGAGGCGCTGGGCCCGTTGACAATTTCGCTCGTCGCTGGGACTGATTGGGGTCAACTCTGGCTCTGGAGGATTGGCTGCTGGCTGGCGCTGGCTCTGATTTTTGGCTTCTTTACCATGCATCCTCCGGAGGGGAGCTACGATTCAAAATCCGAGTTCGCCCGCCGGCCGGTGCGGGCCCTGGCCCTGGCCGCGGGTTTAGCAATGCTGCTTACCTTCAGCCTGACCAGCCACGGAGCGGCCACCAGCCAGATACGGTTCGCCGCGGTCCTGAACGACTATCTCCACCTGCTGGCCGCTGCTATCTGGGTGGGGGGACTGTTCCACCTGGCCCCCGCAATAATGGTAATTATGCAGGGTTTGACCGGGACCCAAAGACGCGGCCTGCTCACCCGGGTGGTGTCCAGGTTCTCCGTACTGGCGATCCTCTGCACAGGTACCTTGATCGTCACCGGACTCTACAGTGGCTGGGCGCAGGTCACCATTCTTCAGGCGGTAGCCACGCCCTACGGACTCACTCTGGTGGTCAAGTTATTGTTGATCGCGCCCCTCCTGTCCCTGGGGGCCTTGAACCTGCTGTGGGTCAAGCCGCGGCTGGCGAGGGACGACCGAGCAGGCCAGTGGCTACGCCGGTTGGTGCCAGGCGAGGTAATCTTTGCCCTGCTGGTGTTGTTGGCGGTAGGGCTGCTGACCAGCCTGGAACCCGCCCGCCAGGTGGCTTCCCGTGAAGGAATCGGCCAGAAGACCCGGCTCAGCTTCCAGGATACGGTGGAAGGGGCGGACATTGCACTGGCAATCGAGCCCGGCCGGGTGGGCCCTAACCAGTTCACGGTTTCATTGAAAGACCGCCTCGGGCGCCCCATTGACAACGCTACCGACGTGGTTTTGAGCCTCAACTTTCAGGATGCAGACCTGGGGAAGACCACCGCGTCGGCCCGGCCCACGGGAGAGGGGATATATGTGATTGATGGACTGGTGCTGAGCATCGCCGGACTCTGGCAGGTAGAGCTGGTTGTGCTCCGGCCTGACGCCTTCGACGCCAGGACCGCCTTCCGGTTCACCGTCGTCCCTGGTGGCGCTGGCAGCAGCGCGTCCATAGCGCCCACTGCAGGTACTGGGAAACTGCTTCTGGGGGCCGAGTTGGCCCTGTTGGGGACTCTGTTTCTGGCCACCGGAATACCGCTGGGGGGCTGGAGGAGCCGGAGTGGGGCAGCCATCATGGGGGCTGGACTGCTCTCGGCGATGGTGGGCATAGTTCTGGTGTTTGGCGCTCTGGGCGGGGCGTCAACTCCGGAATCAATCCGGAACCCCTTCCCCTCCAATGCCCAGTCGCTGGAATCGGGCCAGCAAGTCTACGCTGGGAACTGCCAGGTGTGCCATGGAGTGGGAGGGCAAGGCGACGGCCCCGAGGCAGCCGGTCTGGACTCTCCGCCGCTTGACCTGGTGGTCCATGTCCCACTCCATCCTGATGGTGACCTGTTTCACTTCATCCAGGACGGCATTTCGGGCACTGCCATGCCCGCCTGGCGCGGCAAGCTGACTGACGCGGAAATCTGGCATGTGGTCAATTACATCAAGACCTTTGGACCAGCGCAACCGTAGAAAGCTATCACGATCATAGGACCTTAGCGGTGCTGGAGGTCAACAACGGGGATGTTTCCCTTTGTCCATCGTCCAGGTGGTCCAGTCAGGCGAGTATACCCAGGCCCTGCCGGGCGGAGTTGCCGCGCCAGCGGTGAAATGAAATGTAATCATAAAAAGTAGTTATATGGCAAATAATGGTGACATCTTCCAATCCGTTATGTATACTTTTGGCGCTGTTTCCTGGCAATCAGGACACCTGGTCATTAATATCTCCAGAATCTCATTGCCTGCTTCAATAACTCTATCGGATTCCTGGGGTTGGCCGATTTTACCGCATCAGGAATCTAGGTAACGGTGCCGGGAACGCCCTCCGAGACTGCCTATCAGTCAGTGCAAATCGACTTTGGCAACGTTCCGGTATCCGGCGCTCAGACCTTTACCCTCAAGCTTATCGTCAAATCCGGCCCCGGTTCACTGTTTTTCGAGACCTTTGGCATTGGCATTGAACTCTGCGACCAAGTAGAAGAGACTGATGAAAACAATGTAGGTGACCCCACTTTGCGCGGCGACCCCGCGGGGTTCCGGGTGTCCTCCGCCTCCCCCGGTGTGCCAGACCTGGCCCTGGACCCCGATTTCGGCCAACCGGGCACTGAGGGTTAACGCTACCGGCCGGAACTTCCCGCCATTTACCAGCGGTGTTGTCAGCTTCGGAGGTGTCACTGTAGCCAGTGGGTTCAACACCGATAGCCAGGGTTCCTTTTCGGTGTCCTTCATCACCCTGGGCGGGCCTGGCGGGCCGGTGGAGGTGAAAGCTCAATTTTCGGGCTCCGAAGCCACCGCCCCTTTCTTCCTCGGTCTGCAGGAGGTAAACGTCCCCTTTACTCTCCAGGGTGCCAACTCAGTGCCATTCCATCTGTTCAGCGTAATCACGGAAGGGACTATTCTGGCCGAGGTCAGTTGGGAAGGTGCCAGCGAGGAACTTGACGTTTCTCTCACCGGCCGCCGCCGCCCTCACCTGGCCGATCCGACGGCGCCGTACGCCCAGGCCGCCGGCCCTTCGCCAGTATCCCTCTCCCATGACGTCACCGAGGAAGACCTGAATCGGGGCGTGGGCTGGCGGCTCATCATTAAGGACACCAGCGGCTTCGGGGACGCTCAGGGGGTCATCCGCCTTCTCACGCCAGTTGACCCACAACTGCAGCCTGCCTTCCAACAGGAAAAGGTAGCCTTGCGAAGTGGGGAACACTGGCCCGGTGCCGAGCTGCAGGACGACTTCCTGGCGGCGCTGCCTCCGGCGGGACTCCGGTTCCTCGTCGGCCCAAGGTCCTCTCTGCTGGCAACGCTGGAGCCAATAACGTGGCCCGCCAGGGCGGCAACCAGCGGGGATACTTCGCGCTTAACAAGCAGGTCAAGAACGGGATACTTGTAGGGAACCTTACGCAACCAACCGTGCTCAACACCTCCAGCAGCATGGGGCCAACCCACGACGGCCGGATCAAGCCGGACGTGGTAGCCCCGGCACTGGAATCGGTTCCGCCGGGACTGTTGGAGACGGTGTTT
>DASTLM010000476.1:0-2015 GCA_035714945.1 Dehalococcoidia bacterium
GTTCCAGTCGGTGCAGCACATGTGCGCCGACATGACCATCTGGATCGATGGGGCGCAACTGCTGACCTACGAGGCCCTGTGGAAGATGGACCAGGGGTTGCCCGCCAGCATCGAAGTGTCCCAGGCCAAGGCCTTCTGCAACGACAAATGTCAGGCGGCGGTGCGCTCCAGCCAGGTGCTCCACGGCGGCATGGGTTTTATGATGGAGTTTGACCTGCACTTGTGGTACCGCAGAGTGTCGGCCTGGACCATGCGGCTGGGCACCAGCTTCGAGCACCGGGCGCGGGTCGCCCGGGCGTTGATCGACCAGCCCGGCCGAGTCCGGCTGGGGATGGACCAGATCCCGGTCGCCGGATAGTCGACCGCAATGGCCGGTAACCAGACAATATGCATCCGGAGATTAAAATCCGGAGATTAAAATCCGGAGATTAAAATTACTTGGATAAACCATCAGGAGATTGATCGATGCCCAAAGACCCGGTATGCGGCAAAGACATTAACGAGTCCGGAGCGCGGGCCACTACGGGTCAGACCGCCCACGGGGCTGCTGAAGTGGACCCGAATATGGGCACTCGCAGCTTTCACAACGGCCGGTGGTTCTATTTTTGCAGTCTGGACTGCCGCACCAGGTTTCTCGCCAGCCCCAATACCTACCCCGGGTAATCGGCTTGACCAGCCCGGATTTAAGAATTCGGCCAGGCGAGCCAATTCAGGTTGGCTAACGTAGATAATCCAGCATAGATAGGCTAACATTAGTTCAGATGATCATAGCAGGAGGCGAAACATGCACGTCGGTCTGGTCATGGAATGCGACTTTCGACAGGGTAGGACTCAAGAAGAAGCCTTCCGGGAGGCCTTCACCATCGCCGAGACAGCGGAAGAACAGGGCCTGGACGGAGTCTGGCTGGCCGAGCGGCATTTCGCCATGCACCGCACGCCCACTGACCCGATGGGCGCAGGGATACCTTCGGTGGTGTCGGTGCCGCTGGTCTGGGCCAGCGCCATCGCTGCCCGCACCAGGCGCATCCGCATCGGCACCGGCGTCAGCGTACTCCCCCTTTGCCATCCCATTCGTCTGGCTGAAGAAGCCGCCACCGTTGACCAGATCAGCCAGGGCCGTCTGGACTTTGGCGTTGGTCGAAGCGGATTTCCCAGGTCCTACATCGGCTACGGCATCCCCTATGCCGAAAGCCGGGAGAGATTCCAGGAGAGCCTGGAGATTATCACCCAGGCCTGGAACAATGACCGGCTGAACTACAAAGGCAAATATTATTCCTTCGAAAACCTGTGCGTGATGCCGCGGCCCTACCAGAAGCCGCACCCTCCCATACGCATCGCCGCCACCACCTCAGACACCTTCCCGATGGTGGGGAGATTGGGCTATTCGGTGGTCAGCGGACTGCGGGGGTTCGATATTCCCGAGGTGGCCAAAAACATGAAGGCTTACCGGCAGGCGCTGCAGGATTCCGGGCACGAAAACCAGGGCGATGCCTATCTGCGGGTGCCGATCTACGTCGGGGAGACCGACCAGCAGGGCGTGACTGAACCCCGGGAGAGCACCGTGCGCTCCTACCAGCGTTTGGCCGAGAACTTCCGCGCCTCAGCCGGGGCCGCCGGAACGACCGCCTCGGAGGAACGCCGCGAACGCTATGAGCGTCTGTCCAACGTGAGCTACGACGATTTGCTGGAAGACCGTCTGGCCTACGGGTCTCCCGACACGGTGGCCCGCAAGCTGAAGCACCTGATCAGCGAGTTAGGGCTGTCCGGCGTGATCATGGAGCCTAACGTGGGCGGCCTGCTAACCGAGCAGCAGGTGCTGAACTCCATTCGCCTCTACGGCGAGGAGGTGGCGCCCCAACTGCGGCAGTGACCTACCGCTCCAGTACAATCTACCTGAAAGCCCCCGGACTCCTGACGGAATCCGGGGGCCTTGCTCATCGTCGGGAGCAGTTGTTGTCAAATTGGTGCTAGTTTAAGGCTTGACTTGAACGGACCTGGGATTGACAGTGCTTCTC
>DASTLM010000477.1:0-2307 GCA_035714945.1 Dehalococcoidia bacterium
CGGCGCTAAAGACAGCCTCTTCCAATGGGTCGGCAACCAGAGAGCGGGACTGGCATTTCAGCCCATCGGGACCCGGGTTCCACCGCCTGCTGCAATTGTAGTAGGAGTGCATTTTCTCGCGCCGATTGAAGGTGGCACCGGTGTAGCCACCTCCGCAGGCCGCACAGCGTACCATTCCTTTCAACAAGTAAGTGCGCAGCCGGGTATTCTTCTCCGCCAGCCGTTTGTTGTCCAGCAAACGTTCTTGCATCCACCGGTACTCATCCTCAGTGACAATGGGCTGCTCCACCAGGCCCTCCAGAGGGATACGTTCTTCTTCAGGCCGGGTACGCCGCCCGGACTTACCGTAGGTGGCCGCCTTTCTTACCTTAGGTTCGACCGACTCGGTTTTCAGGGCCTCAACTACTCCGGCGTAGGTGCGGTTCTTTAGAATGTGGCGCACCGAGTAGGTCGACCAGCGTGGCTTGCCACTGGGAGTGGGAATGCCCCGTTGGGTCAACTCGGTGGCGATGGCCTTGATTTTCCATCCCGCCAGCCCCAAGCGCCAGATTTCACTGGCCACAGAGTAGTTATCGTTGGGGACCAGACGATTGCTTTCCCACCGCATGCCGTAGCACCCGTTCATGTTGGGTGGTAGACCCTTGAGACGGGCCCGGTCGCGCAAACCGTCGCGGGCCCCCTGCTGGGCTCTTAGCACCGAACGCTCTTTACCCAGAGCCAGGGCCAACTCCACCAACTGGCCCTCCCCACCTTCCAGCATCGGCGCACCCTGTACCGTCACCATCGGCACCCCCAGGTCACGACACTCGGAGAGAAAGATTAGCCGTTGCAGGCCCTGAGCTTGAAGCCGGTCTCGATCCAAAGTACCGACCGCGTTGATACTGCCATCCGCAACCCACCGACGAAGTTGCTGGAATTCAGGGCAGGACATCAGGTCGAGGCTGGACCAGTCCACCTTCAGCACGTAGTCAGATGGAATCTGATAGCCCTGATTTTCCAGAGCTTTTCTGACGGCGACTTCCTGAGAGTCCAGAGAGAGCTCTCGTTGATCGCTGGTCGAAACCCTACACCAGATTGCGGCTACTTTCCTATTCATCATTCGGTCACGCTTCCTTGCAGATCCAATGCATCCGGTTCTTCCAATGTGCCATTATGCTGGCGCAGGGTGAGATCCAGGTCCAGCATGGCCTCCGGGTAAGGACACGAGGGACAGATGCCCCGCCGGATCACCTCTTGATCGATTGAATCCAGGCTCCGGCTCAATATACCCTGCATGATTCCCAGGTCCTGGCGCAGCCTTTCAATCTCGATAAAGCGCCTCTGGTGATCTCTGAAATTATTGGTGACAAATTCCGCGATTCCTTGCTGGACTCGCCGGTGCGTCTCCGAATCGCCGACCGCCACCGATTCTCTTCGAAGCCGCAGCACCGTGGGATTGTTTGGTGATGTGTCCCATTCAAGCCAACCGGGCGGTGGGGGATCGCCCTGGAATGACCGGTCGAAGATGACGTTCCGCAGTTGCCGCCGCAGAGCCTGTAGCAAGTGGGGTTCCGGGTCGTTAATCGTATCATCGCCTCTTTCCGGCAGGCCACACCGCTCCTCCAGATCGGAGCGGAGTTGCCGCCAGGCATCGGACTCCCGAGTCAGGTAATCCCGAACTGCTTCAATAGCCTCCAGTATGACCTGCTCTGAACTGGTTCCCTTGATATGCCAGGCGAAGTCTTCGTCGATGTGTAGCGGGTTGGAGAACGCGTCCTGGCGGCCGGTCTCATTCTCGGTACCAGGTCCCAGGGTCCAACTGCCCACTGCAGGGTGGCTTACCATCCGGCTCAGGTGTTGCTCTTGCATTTGGCGGAGCAAGTCCGTAGACAGCCTGGCCCGGGGACCGTCGGAAAACCCAAATTCCTCGAACTCGTTGACGATGACGTTTACCGTGGAGCGGGCGACCCGATATTTCCGGGCAATCGGATAGACCTTACCCCCGTTTTGACGATGGGCGAGGAACACCAGAACTCTTTTCTGCCAGGGGATGGTCTTGGGACGTGCCAATCTGGATCCTCAGACTGAACATTCAAGATAATGATATCGACACTCCAGAAGTGCTTATCAGTTGTGATTATACAACAAATTCAGCTCATCGCTAATTGTTAAAAGGAGTTATTAAATATACCATTAATTTACGAATTAACGGTATAATGAACGACAAACCAACACATACGATTCGGATCCTGCCCGCCGCTACAGATCGACTCTGGCGGTCAATGTGGGACTGGTTGTTGGCACCCTCTGAGGAAGCAGATACGAATC
>DASTLM010000478.1:0-9266 GCA_035714945.1 Dehalococcoidia bacterium
TGCCCCCTCCTGGCCCGGTTAGCCACCTTTCCCATAATGCCTCATTCCGGGAACCGTTGTGGCGTCTTCCCTCGGCGAACCGGTCGCCCAACTCGGCCGGCAGGCGGCTCATAAGATTGCGAGCACCACCCGGTTGACGGCTACAAGTCCTGGAACCGGGCATCCCGCCAGTCCAGGGCGGCCCGCAGTCCCTTCTCCTGCCGGATGGCGTTGAATTGTTCCTGTTCCGGACTGGTGCTGATGTCGAAGTGGGTCATCAGTTCCAAGTTGTGCTGGACCGACGAAAGGAATCCCATGTTTTCCATCGCCCGGTTCACCGATATCTTGGTCATCCTGACACCGACTTCCGAAAGCATGGTTATCTTGCGGGCGACCCTTTCACACTCTGCCATCAACTGTTCGTGAGGCACCACCCGATTAACCAGGCCAATCCGCGCCGCCTCATGGGCGTCCACCGTGTCTCCGGTCAGCAGCATCTCTTTGGCGCTAGCCAGGTTTACGCTAAATGGGGTTATTAGCAGGGGGGGACCGATGCCGGCCCGGATTTCCGGTTCGCCCAGGACCGCCCGGTCCGACGCCAGCTTGATGTCGCAGACTTGCACCAACTCGCAGGCGCCGGCCAGGGCGTACCCATTGACGGCAGCGATCACCGGCTTGCCCAGGTTCCACACCATCAAGAAGGTATCAATATAGGTCTTCAGGTGCTCGCGCCAGACCGCGGGCTGCATATCGTGAGGGTCGGGGTCGTTGGGTCCGCGTTCCAGGTCGAATCCTGCCGAGAAGGCCCGCCCGGCCCCGGTTAGAATTACCACCCTTATGTCCGGGTCCAGGTCGATAACTTCCAGCGCCGCCCGAAGCTCGGCCAACATGCTCCCGTTAAGTGCATTCAGCTTATCGGGCCGGTTCAACGTGAGGTAGCAGATTTCGCCCTTTTTCTCGTAGATGAGGCACTGGAAAGCCACGAAAACATCTCCTGCTTCTAGATGGTGACGCCAATCGGGCTGAACAACGCCGGCACGGCCCGCATCTGACCCAGATCCAAGTATAACTACCGCTTCCGGCCCAAGTCGAGAGAAGCTGGCGGCAAATTGTTTATCACTGACTTTCTTCTATCTCGATCCGCTCGATGATAACTGGCTCGAGGGGAACCGAAGGTTCTCTGCGAGGGGATAATCCCACCGGCGTGGCGGCAATGGCGTCCAGGGTATCAAGGCCGCTGGCAATCTCGCCAAAGATCGTATAGTTTGGGGAAAGACTCACATCTGCGCCATGGACTATGAAGAATTGGCTCCCATTGGTGTTCGGCCCGGAGTTGGCCATCGCCAGGGTTCCCTTGGTGTAAGCCCTGGTCACCGGCTCATCGGCGAACTGATACCCCGGCCCACCGGTGCCGTTTCCTGCGGGGTCTCCAGCCTGGACCATGAAGTCGCGAATAATCCGATGGAAAGTGACGCCATCGTAAAAGCCCTCGCGGGCCAGGAAAACGAAGTTGTTCACCGTCATGGGGGCCTCCGACGCGAACAGGTGAAGGACTATCTCACCTTTATTGGTGAAGAGCTTCGCCGTGTAGGTCTTTTCGGTGTCGATGGTCAGCGGCGGTGGCGCCGAAAACTGCCTCAAGCCAGGTCCATCCGGCGTTTGACCCACTGTTGGCGCGGCGGTGCTGACCGGCGACTGAGGCGTCGGGGAAGCAGTTACATTGGTCGGCGCGATCGGCGTTGCTTCCTGCGCGGGTGCCGGCGAATTACCCGGTGCGCCGCTGGGCGCGACGACGCAAGCGACGATCGATAACAGAATCAGACCCATCGGCAAAATTAATGCAGTCCGGATGGAGAACATCGCTAAACCACCGTTAACCAATGCGGAGATGAGCCCAGCGCCTTTCCGTGTTTAGCCTGACCCTCACCCCGGCCTTGCCCCCTGAGTATCGCCGTTATCTAGTAGGGACGGGTTATCTTGGCAACTTCTTTGAGTTGCTCCAAGCTGAAGTTGGGCGACTGGCACACGCTGATCGTCTTCTGCTCATACTCAGCGATGGTCTGCACCATCACCGGGATGCGGTCGGCCAACTCAAAGGGTATGTGCGTTACGCCGTGCTTGTCAGCATGAATCAGGTCGCCAGTTTTGACGGTCAGTCCGCCAACGGTAACCGGGACATTGATGTCAACCAGATGTACGTAGGCATGGGACACTGAGACTTCCCTGGCGAAAAACTGAAACCCCAGGGCATGGACTTCGTCCAGGTCGCGCACGGTACCGTCGGTAACCACACCCACCGCCCCCAGGGCCTTGTGAATGTTGCCCTGCACTTCTCCCCAGTATGCGCCCAGCGGCGGGTTGTCGATGTCGTGCAGCACGATAAACCGGGGCGCGGGCACCGAAGCAATCAGGTCCCACCAGGCTTCTCGGCCCACCGTGTGTCCCTCTTGCCGGTTGGCACTGATGACACCGGTAACGGCATACCCCAACGCCGGGGGAAAGTCCTGAAAAATTGACCTGATTTCCGGCAGCATGAAGCCCTGATTCTTGGGCCGGAAATTGAACCCTTCAATGGCGTTGCAGATGCTGGGGCCGTCGATTCTCCCCAGGGCTTTGAGCGTTGCTTCACTTACTGTCTGATACAAAGCTTACCCCCTTAACTCTAGATACACCAACTCCAGATATGCCAACTCCAGTTGTTTGACGCCAATATCTGGCTTCTCTCGATCGTCACCGGCCCGGCCAGGAGCAGGATGTTTATCGTCAAGGACAAGAGCATACCAGAAACTTGGGGCAAGGTGAAGGCAATTTAACTCATAGCGCATTGAGCCGGGATCAATAAGGCAACGAATCATCCCAATCGAAATAATCGTCATCGGCGGGTCGAAGCTTACGGTAAACGTACCGCACCAGGACCACCCCCATGACCAGCAAAATCAACACACCCAGAAACCAGGAGTTGAACCACAAGAAGGGCGTTGCCGGACTGAACCTGCCGGGCGAGGTCATCGACCCCCCAACCTCGCTATCCGCCCAATTGGCGTCCAGGCCATCAGTATCGAAACCATAAGTGGACTCCAGAGCTTCGCCTACACTGCGGCCCTGCCGGAGGCTGCCCAGAAACCGCTGAAAGGATTCGGTTCCAAACTCCCCAACCAGATAGGCGACTACGCTTTCCGCTTTGAGATAGAAATATTCGATGTCCTGGGGCGTTCCGGAAACCTCCGACATGGCCCGCAGGGGCGGTCCTTGAGAACTGAGGCTCCGCCCACTGTAGGGCCGGGAGCCGGGTTCAATGTAGCTGGCGAATCCCTCATTTAGCCAGGAAGGTATCAATCTGACCCCAGGTCCCAGGGACTGGGCCAGCATCAGGTGGGCCGATTCGTGGACGATCAGACTGGGTTGCAGCCCAACTCCCAAGAATACACCGGACTCGGCGAAGGCAAATCCCTGGAATACGTGCTGCTGGGTGATGGTCTGGCTAAGATTGGGAAAGGCTGGCGTCGCTTCCCGGAGATTATTGTAGATAAACCCCTGGATCGGCTGCACATCCGGTAGTTCGAGTATTTCCGCCAGGGCAGCCAGAGGACCGGCCAAATCTTCGGCAATCCTGGCCGATTTGGACGAGGGCAAATCATGATAGTGCAGCATCAACGCGCCAACCTGGACCTGCTGCCAATCGAAGCGGTTGTCAGCGTATATAAAGCTTTCTTTGGAGGTTTCAAGGGCATTGCCGGCGGCATCTCGAATCGAATAGTAGTAGTCCAGGCGGGTACCCGGTGGCAGGTACGCCGAATCATCCAGCAGATGGCTAAACTTGACGGTTACCTGCTGGTTGGAAAGGAACTCAGAGTTGGCATAAGACCAGACCCTGGCACCGGCAATCCGGTAGTTCAACCTGACCTGAGAGATTTCCTGGTCGCCTTCAATCGTCACATCAAAGACCAATTCGCCCGGGAATCGGACATTCCGGCTTTCGTTCATCACCCGGATAACGCTGTCACTCTGCGCCAGCGCGGGCAGACCAGGGCCAGACAGCATCAGGCCGAAAGCGACCAGCAGGGTCAGTCTAATCAACATCTTGCGCATATTGCACCGAAAGGCATCCGCCCAATCCCACCAACTTTCTGCCATCCGGGGAGATGGTGTCTAGCCAGTCCATCATGGTCAATGTCAATCCCAGCCAACCCAGGGTTGTCCTGGCGCTGGCCTGGCTGAACCGAGGGCAAGCAACTGCCAAAAAGCTATCGGACCCGAAAACGCTTTCGAGATTCTTCGGTCATCCTTTGATAAATCTCCTGAAGCGGCAGTCCAGACTCCAGAGCGATGCGGCGACAGTCTTCGTACTCCGGCGAGACGCTGACCGGCTTGCCGTGAAACCACTTTATTTTCACGCTGATCGAGCCGAGTTCGGTGGCCATGGTCACGCTTTCCCGGCCTGCGACGTAGCGTTCAACCGGTCGGGTGCGCACGCCCAGAGTTGGCGTCTCCTGGAGGATCAGTTCGACGGCGGCGGATTCCAAACTTTGCGGCACCAGCGCCGACAGAATTGTCCCTGGGCGGTCTTTCTTCATCTGGATGGAAGTGTGCCACACGTCCAATGCCCCCAGCGCAAAAAGCCGCTCCTGGGCGTATCCCAGCACTTCCCCAGTCACGTCGTCGAGGTTGGTTTCCAGCAGCACGATCCCGGCTTGAGACCGAAGGTCAAGAATGTCGGCGGTCTCCCCCAGCCAGACCCGTACTACGTTGGGGAAGTTCTTCGGGTCTTTACTGCCCAGGCCGACCCCGATTTTGGCCACGACCATCGCGGGCCGCTGGAATTCCGCCAGGGTTGTAATGATGGCCGCTCCAGTGGGAGTGGTGAGCTCGCCAGCGCCCTGGTACAGGGGACGGTCGGCTACAATTGGGGCAGCGGCCATTGTCACCAACTCGAGGGTTGCCGGAGCGGGGTTGGAATAGCCGCCAGCCCAACGGGGGGGCGCAGACTCTCCCAACACCAGCGGAGCGGCATAAACCCGCTCCACACCCAGGTAGTCCAGACAGATTGCCACGCCCACCACATCCACCAGGGTGTCGACGGTGCCCAATTCGTCCAGTTCCAGAGACTCGGGCGGCTCTCCGTGGACCCGGCTTTCGGCCTGCCACAGCGCGGTCAATACTCTTCCGGCGCAGTCTTTGACTGCTGCACTCAACGAACTGCCGGTGACTGTTTCCAGCAGCGAACGGGGAGATAATCGTTGAGGGTCGTCGAGGCTGACCCCGAGTCTGGTGCCGCGTACTTCACAGCGAGTGTCCGGATTAGCGGAGAGCGTAAACCCGGAAATTCCCGGTTTATTCAGTCCCAGTTTATTCAGTCCCAGTTTATTCAGTTCGGTAACCAGGGTATCCAGGGGTACGCCCAGGTCCAGAAAGGCCCCCAGCAGCATATCGCCGCTGGCCCCGCCAATTGACTGAATATAGGCGACTTTCACGGTAGACCTAGCGGCTGGCCGGAGGGGTACTGGAGACCAGGTTCAACTGGGCGTTGAGACTGCCCGACTTGAGGCCGTTCAAGTCCAGGGACACCCACAAATAGCCTATCTGCTTCAGGCCGGCCACTATCTCCTTGCGTTGGGCCAGGGCCAGACCCATCTCCGCCTCGGCCACTTCGATGCGGCACACCCGATCATGGTGCCGGGCGCGAACCTCCTTGAGCCCCAATCCCTGCAGAAAGTCCTCGGCCCGCTCGATTTTGGACAGAGTCTCCAGGCTCACCGGCGTCCCGTAGGGTATGCGCGACGATAGGCAGGGCTGGGCCGGCTTATCCCAGATGGGTACCCCCAGATGCCGGGCCGCCTGACGCACCAGGGCCTTGCTCAATCCAGCTTCCACCAGCGGGCTGCGTACCCGGTGCTCGGTCGCTGCCTGGAGCCCGGGACGGTAGTCCCCCAGGTCATCGGTGTTGGTGCCATTGACCACCCAGGCAAAGCCTTCCTCATCGGCCAGCGGGCACAAGTTGGTGTATAACTCAGTCTTGCAAAAGTAGCACCGCTGCGCTGAGTTGGCCCGGTAGCCTTCCCGCTCCATCTCATTGGTATGAATGATCCTATGGGCGAACCCGAACTTCTGGGCCAGGGATTTTGCTGCTTCCAGTTCCCGGGCGGCCAGGGCGGGGGACGCCGCGGTGACCGCCAACGCCCGATTACCCAGGGCCTGGTGGGCCACCAGCGCCAGCAGGGTGCTGTCCACACCCCCGGAGAAGGCGACGATAACCGATTCCATCTCCTGGAGGATCTCCCGGAGAAATTCCAACTGTCCTGGTGCTGCTTCGATCACGAAAACCCTCTGTCCTGAAGTTTGCTCCTTAGCAGGTTGATGAAAACCTTTTCGACCATCCCCATCCCCTTCCTGACCAGGAAGGGGGTAGAAATTGTATCTGGGGGACACCCCCAGACCCCTGCCAAAGGGGCTGCGCCCCTCTGGACTCCCCTTTTTCAGCACCCTGTTAGATGTTTCCTGCCTGATGTTTCCTGCCTGATGCTTGCTGGATTTTTTCTACGGTCTATTTTACTATCCGGCGCATCGATAAGCGATAGCTGCGGGAGCAGCCGGCGGGGCAATCGCATCTTACCTCGTAGCGGGTCACCCGTCACACCGGCGGAACTTTATTTTCATGCTAACGACGATACGGCTCCGGCCTCCCAGGACTGGGGAGCGGATTGTCTGCCTTGCGGATTGTCTGCCTTCCCGAAGATGCGATTGCCCTGGTCTCCCGGTTAGAGATGGTTGTAAGGTAGTTATCACACCGATTATCATGGTCGCATGTCAGAAGCCTGATCTGGACGTGCCGACTTTGCTGGAATTGGGCATCCTGATTGACCTGATATATGCTCAAGAGAGCGAAAAGACCGGAGGTTCAACCAAATGTACCAGCGTATTCTAGTCCCCCTGGACGGTTCGGCAACCGCGGAGCAAGCGTTACCCTATGCGCGTCTCTTGAGTACCGGGTTCAAAGCCAGCATCGAGTTGTTGCGCGTTATCGACGGCCCGGCGGTGGGTCCAGTCGACCTGGAACATGACGCGGTCATCAACCAACTAGCCGAGAGCGCCCGGGCCCAGGCTGGAGAATATCTGGCGAACGTGGCCGGGTCTCTCCGGGCCGGGGGTCTGGAAGTGGTCACCAGTATCCTGGAAGGTGACCCGGCCTCGATAATAGTAACCGAGAGCGAGAAAGCACCAGGAACCCTGATCGCCATATCCACCCACGGCCGTTCCGGGATCACTCGCTGGGTGATGGGCAGCGTTTCGGACAAAGTGCTTCACGCGACCCGCGCTCCCATGCTGATCGTTCGCTGCGCCGAAGCGGCGCCCAGCCCTGGCATCAATTTCAGCGGAATAATTGTTCCGCTGGACGGCTCGCAATTGGCGGAACAGGTTTTGGCCCCCGCGGTGGCGGTGGCCAAAGCCCTGGGGCTGAAAACAACGCTGCTCCGGGTGACGCCATCGGCGGGGGACTACTTCAGATACATGGACTATCCCCCGGCCGATTACGAAGACCTCTCCAAAGAGGTTGATGACGACGCCGTGCGATATCTGGACAACATCAACCGCCGCATAAAGCTGGAGGGGGTCGCGCAAACTGAGGAGCGGCTGATTCATGGCAACGCCGCCTTCGCGATTACGGACTTCGTGAAAGAGATTCCCAACAGCCTGGTGGCGATGACCACCCACGGACGGTCGGGAATCGGCAGGTGGGTGATGGGCAGCGTGGCCGACCGGGTGGTCCGACACTCGGGCGGCCCGGTGCTGGTCGTCCGAGCCGAGGAAACCGCCCCTGCCGCTGGCTAATTCCTCGACGAATGTATCCGGGTAATGTCGGCCAGCGGCCACTCATGCACCTGGTCGTTGGGGTAGCGAACCGATACGGTTTCTTTCACCCGATGTCCGACGATAACCGTGGCCGGTCCGGCCGGGGTTTCAACTAATTCACTGATCCGAGGCAGAGCCCGGTTAATCTCCCGGTATTGCTCATACTCGAACCGCAGGCAGCAGCGCAACCGACCGCAGGCCCCGGCCAGACCCTGGGCGTCGATGGGCAGACTCTGCTCCTTGGCCATTTTAATGCCGACGGCCTCGAACCTGGTCATCCAGGTGATACAACAGAGGGCGCGCCCGCACCGGCCCAGGCCGCCGGTCAGCTTGGCGACGTCCCGCTGCCCCACCTGATGGAGCTGCACCCGACAGCGCAGTTCGGTAGCCAGCACATGAATCAGGGGCCTGAAATCGACTCGCCCGGCAGCGCCGAAGGTTATGGTAACGTGGGAGGCGTCAAGGTTATAACGGGCATCAACGATCTTCATCCCCAGGTCCAGCTCCCGGGCCCTGGCGCGGGCCAGCTGGAACGCCTCCTGCTCCCGTTCCCGGACCTGCTGCCACCGTCCCAGATCAGCGGAGGTCGCCTTCCTCAAAATGGTCAACAGAGGCGCGGCATCACCCTGGTAATGGACCAGTTTGATCGGTTCCCGGACCACCCAGCCAAATTCCGGGCCTTTACCAGTCTGAACAATCACGTAGTGGTTGATCTTCAACGCCACATCTGGAGCGACGCCGTAGGAAATCGGGCCAGCGTCCCGGAATCGTATACCAACTACCTGTTCCATAATGTCCCCTCTTAAAGGTCCGGACCCCCTCCCAGTATCACTCTGATCGTAACATGCTAGGATTATACGGCAAGATCCTTTATCATAGTACTTCCGGGTACTTCCGGCTGTCCCGGAGACCAACGAGGGAATATTGGATAATTTCACCCATCGAGAGTTGCAGAACCTCAAGTCAGAGAATGACCGTCTCCGCAGCCAACTGGCCAAGCTCAGCCAGCTTGGCCTGCAAATAACTTCCAGCCTGGACCTGACGACGGTCCTGCAGCACGTGGTCGATGCCGCCTGCGAACTGACCGGGGCGCATTACGGCGCCCTGGGCGTGTTCGACACCAGTGGACGCATTCAACAGTTTATAACTCACGGCATCAGTCAGGAAGAACGGGGGCGGATTGGCGACCTGCCCCAAGGAATGGGCATATTGGGCTGGCTGCACCACTGGCAACAGCCGCTGCGGTTGGCTGACCTGTCTCAGCACCCTCGTTCCGTAGGATTTCCACCCAATCACCCAACGATGAAGAGCTTCCTGGGGGCGCCTTTGTCCTACCAGGGGGACAATCTGGGCAATCTTTATCTCACCGAAAAGACGGACCAGCAAGAGTTTACTCCAGAAGACGAGCATCTCCTGCTTTTGTTTGCTTCCCAGGCGGC